>CAMDOP010000040.1 GCA_945903675.1 Crenothrix polyspora | reverse complement strand
ATTTTTTCTACGGTCAAGTGCCTTAGTATTAGCCTGCTCAGCTCGATAACCACGCTTTCCGGTATTGCGACTCAACTCCCTGCTAAGGGCTGAGCCTGATACGCCTATGATCAAAGCGATGTCTTTTTGCTTCATATCTGCTTTCTTTAATGACTCAATCTGGTATCTTTGTATCTTGGTTAGCTGTTTATAGCCTTTCATAAGCGTCCTCGTCTTTGGTCGGATTGAAAAAGCCCTGAACTATATCAGCTAACCACTTTCTTTCCTGTTAAAAATGAATTGCACTTATTAGTTGAATCTAAGAGATTAATAAACACCTCTGAATATACCGGCTCTGCAATCAGTGGCAGTTGCCAAGTTTTTAACCATTTTTTCAGCGCTATCGAGTTTTTCTGAGGTTTAGCACCTAATTCATAAGCGTAAACTACAGGCACATAAGGCTTCCAAGCTTATGAAACAACGTCGATATCATTTTCAGCCAAAAACAAGGAAACATAATCAGTTTCAGGGACTTGCTTAAGCACTGACTTGAAGGCAGTAGACATATCCGCCGGACGCAACCACATCATGACAGCATCTTTACTATAAAGGCCTTTTACTGCCACTTTCACATCAGTCAACTCCCCTGACTGGTAAATTTACGATTTTCAACGTTAATAGCCCAATCTTTCAACGGTTCTGTTAAGGCCAAGGCCGGGCATCTACCCAGTTCATCGTCTCGTTAAACTTTAAGTAATCCATGATGCGCTTTTTACCAAGATTGCGAAAATTCTTGGCAAGCACATTTGCTTCCAAGGCCACAACTTTAGTATAAAAATACGATTGAGCAAGTGGCAAACTAACACTAGGAAAAAACACGGTAATTTTTCCTGCTGACAAAAAGCGTCTACCTGCGCCCAAGTAGTATTTTAAAGTCCAGAAGTCAGGGCAAAAACTGGTTCTTTGCGATACATTTCAATTGATTGGGTACTCCAAGTCTCCAAAACTCCCAAACGGTTAACTCCCAATTGCACAAAGTCCTAGGTATAAGATCCAGAGACAAGCGCATACATCCAGAGTTTATTTGCTGACTGGCATTACGCTGAGCAAAACATGATGTTTAGGAACCATTAGGTTTTTGTATTTGAATAATCAGGTGTCTAGTTTGTTGTAAAACACTAAAATGCGATAAATAATTTGTAGAAGTAGACTCATGGCAAAACGGACAAAAGAACTATGAGAAAACTTATAGTAGTTTCATTTGGAGATTGGGTTGCAACTTTTGCAACCCAACAATACTAGGCGACATAATAGTTGAGTTGATACAACATCAACCCAACCTTTTAAACTACGCCATTGTTATTTAGAGTGACTACCATTAATTTCTAATTGAACACGACGATTATTACTACGCCCTTCTTCAGTATCATTAGTATCAATAGGACGAGTCCAACCATAACCTTGTGTAGTCAAATGCGGTGAATGTGTATCATGCACTAAATACTTTTTAACCGCTAAAGCACGGTTTTCTGATAACTTGATATTGTGCTTTAAGGTGCCAGTTTTACTAGTATGGCCTTGAACTTCAATGATTAAATTAGGATTGTTCTTAATAATATTAGCGGCATTATCAAGATTTTTAAAGTATTGCGGTTTGATAATGGCTTTGTCATTGTCAAATTTAACCTCTACAGTCCAGCAACCATTAATGGCAACATGGGCACCAACAGGTGTATTAGGGCACTGGTCAGCACAGTCATTAACGCCATCATGATCAGTGTCTAATGTTGAACAATCAGTTGTATGAGCTTGAACAATCGGTGTAACTGCTGGAGCTGGTGCAGGACTTTGGGCAACGACATGCTTAGGTTTAGCGCCAAACGGAACTACAAAGCCCATATTAACAACCAAGTCATTAAATTCGTTAGTGCCCTGTTGGAGGTTCGCGCCAATATTATTATTGTAACGATAGCGAACATCACTACGTAGTAAAAAATTATCGCTGATTTCGTAAGTGGCACCGGCGCCTGCTTCACCGACAAAGCCAATACCACTATTACCATTATGACTGGATGTTATAGCGCCTAAACCGATGACGGTGTAAGGTGAAAAAGTACCTCGTGAAATATAATATTGAACATCTGCGGTGCCACCGGTAATATCCCAACGACCATTTTTGTTTTCGCTATCATAGCCTTGATAAAAGCTTTTTAATTCAACATTGAAATGTTCATTTAGAATTTTACCAACCCCCATACCACCACCCCAACCACTTTCGGAGTTTCGGTCGCCACCAGGTTGAACAAAAGAGCCAAAGGGTGACACATACCATCTTTTGTCTACTGTATCATCAGCTTGAGCAGGCGAGATAAGAGCAATGCTGGTTAATGCCGCAAGGGCGATTAAGTGTTTTTTAAACATAATAATTCCTCAAATTAAAAACGAAAAAAAGTTACAAATTAAATAAAAGGTGCTACGGACGAAGAATGGTTAACAGGGGTATTTTGTTACTGGGGATAATAACTGTATTAAATTATATACTAAATATTTAGTAGAACTCATAGAATAAATAAAAAGCTATCATTTAGCTAAGGGCAATTTAATAGTAAAAGTAGTGCCAACTCCGAGATTACTTTCAACATTACATTCACCATCAAGCCTTAATATGGTGTCACGTGCCTCATAAACTCCTATGCCCATGCCTGCATTGCCTTTTGTAGTATCAAAGGGTTTAAACAGACGTTCGGCGACAAACTTGGCATCCATACCCACTCCAGTATCTATAATTTCAATAATGGCATATAGGTCCTCTTTACTCAATACTAGTTGTACTGAACCATGTTCCTCAGTAGCTTCTTGTGCATTTTGTACTAAATGGCCAAGTATGGCGGTAAGTTTTTCTTTTTCGCCTATAACTTCACATATATCTAACGTCATGATGCAGTCTATAGCTGGTTTATGGCTTTGTTGTTGCACAATTACATCCTTAATCACCTCACTAAGGTTAAGCCGTGTTAGTGAATCATTTTTTACCCAGCCTTTTTTTAGTTGCCCCAAAATAGAATCTATTTTAAAAACCACATTCTCTAAAGTCTCAATTGAGTCATCAATAAATTCTGGATTATATTTATGTTTTTCGGCATTTTTTACAATTAATGCTACTTGAGCCACTAAGTTTTTAAGATCATGTACCAAAAAGGCAGAAAGTTGGTTGTAGGCTTCAAACTGACGGGACCTAAATAAAGCTTCACTGGCATGACTAAGAGCCAAAGCATTGGTTAATTGCATCCCAACTGTTTTTAATAAATCATGATCTTCCCACATGAGTTGCCTAATTATTTTAGCTTTAGCTAATACGACAAAAGCAACTAATTTGTTTTGACGAAATAGCGGCACAATTAAGCTAATAGACTGATCTTGTGTAAGCCACGGTGATAAATCTACATCATTATAAACGTCAGGTGTGTTTAAAAACTCTACAAAATCAATGACCCACTTCTTGTTTATCATAAAACGAATTAATGAATTATTGGTTTTAATAGGCTGGGCAGATTGTAAGCTTATATTTATTTCTTCAGCCAAATAAAAATCATTTTGATCATTAAGTAACCATAACGCGCCACCAGAGGTTTCAGTTAACTCCATTAATGTTTTAATAATAACGCCAGATAATTCATTAACAGAGTCAATTTGAGCAATCGTTTTACTCAACTCAATCCATATATCCCGATAATCATAACGATAATTAAAAAAATGCTGATTGAAGTAAACCTTAGTCATAGATCTAGCTTTTCCAGATACTAATAACAGTAATAACATCAGGATGGCTATAAAGATAAAAATAATCTGGGCAACCCCTCCCCAACTACCATCATAATCTCTGATATAAAAGCCGGCTAAGGACATAAATACTAAATAAATCCCAGTTACTATGAGCACCGTAGTATGGAATAAGGTTGTCCTTGGCGCTTTAATATTAACGCCAGAATTAGTTTGCAATCGCCGCACTGAAACCACTAATAAAGGCACTATTAAGGCGTTTAGAAAACCTCGTGAATCCCACAGCATAAAATCTATTTGCGCAAACAATAGAGACTTACTGTATACAATGAAATCTATCCCAAATAAAGCACCAAGACCTACACATAAAAACTTGCTGGACCAATGCAAATCCAGTGTTGCATTACGAAAAATTTGCTCAACTAATACCAATCCAATAATTGCAAATATAACATGAGCAAAAATACGAATATCCTGACCTATTAGTTGTTGCACCAGATAACGTAAGTCACTAAATATTTCTAGGATAAAAATAATCACTATGATGCATGCGACGGCTTTATCGAGTTTAGTATATCTATCTAGATGAGCGTTATTCTGCTGTTTTAGTATTAAGAATCTTAATACTAAAAACCAAGCTGTATTCCGTAATGTTTCTAAGGGCAAAGTCGTAGAGGTTAATAAATCATTATGATAAATAGCATAAGCTATATAACCTGACCAAAGCAGTGATAATAATATAGCCATCAGTAAGGGCAGAAATACCCGATTTTTTTTAGTGTCCCTTAAAGAAAAAAACAATAAAAACAAATTGGCTACGGTTGCTGTTAAATAACTATAATAGGCGTAATTTTCCATGAAACTCATGCAGTACTCTTGAGGGTAGTCGTTTTTGTTGATATTGGATACTAACTAGATTATTTGTGTAGCATAACTAATATTATGAGCTGCCACAGAAAAAAGAAAATACAATTATATAGCTATCATTATGAATACAACAGATATCCCAAGAGTTTCTGGTTACAGACAACTCAAAAAACTACGTATTGCATTAGCGATTTCCCAAGGCACAAAATTATTATCTACCTTACAACAAGAAGCAGAAGGTACTGTATCTCATGATCAAACTAAGCGCGTTACATACTTAACTGCCCTATTCTCTCGTATCCATCGCGAAATGTTTCAAGACTGGAAGGAACAGTCTACTGTCAGTCATCGCCCAGGCACTATGACCGATCCGGATAGACGCAAAACCTTTCGTGAAACGATAGAACGCTTGGTGTTAGATGATGAAAGCGACAACAATGACACCGCAATTTTTGATAATAATGGCTTTGTTATTAAGGTTGATAATATAGCAGAAAGACTGGCAAGTTTTTATCAAAAAATGCGTGAAGTCCGGCCATTTAGTTACGGTAATCGCTTAACACTGGATTTTTTTATCACTATGTTAGGTAAATTACCCGCCATCAAAAGCGTTTATGAACAAGGTATAGATTTTAGGCGTATTGACACCAGCGATGCAGTCGCATTACATAACCCTAATACTACGCTAAGAGAAATTACTTTAGCTTTTGAGCATGCACTAGATCCTACGCGCAGCAAAAGTTTACAAAACCAAGCTAACGCCTATGGGAAATGGCCAGAAAACAAACACTTTATCTCAGGTATTCCTTTTTTATCACATACCACCGAAAACGGCATAAACTGCTTAGTTGCTGTCAATGGTGGCTTAGTGCCCTTAGATAATATTAAGCAAGAGCTATTCATTGCAGGCAAGCATTTAGCAGATTACCCGTTATGCACCCTTGAAATAATGATTGGTTATTTGCCGGGAACCGAAGATATTAGAAAAACAGGATGTTATGAAATTGATGGCATCAGTATTAGCGAAGATGGTGCTGCTCCTTTATTTTGTTTAGACATTAACATGCTGACAGGTCTTCGCACCCCCGCCCACACAGAATTAGTAGAATTGCTTAAGCAGTGTCAAGGAAGTAAAGCGACCATATTTGATTTGGTAAAAATCCCCGCACTTAAAGAGTTATTAATTAGCGCTGCTAATGATGATAGTAGACTGGAGCGCGCCGTTGAGATTGCGCATGAACGCTTAAATAAAATCATTAATAAACTAGAGGTCGAAAAAGAACTGCTCTTTAAAGATAAATATCCCGTCACTAAGCCAATGTTATTTATGTCTATGGGTGGCGCAGGTGCTGGAAAAACAGCTGTTGAAGATATTGCCGAGGCACATTGTAGCGATAATTATGTCATCGCTTCTTTAGATGAGTTCCGTAAAAAGAGTGATCTTTATCAAGTTCTAACAGCTGCCAGTCATCACAGTGATGATTATGTTTATGTAGAGCCCTTTGCCAATAGATTAAGAGATGCCGTTGCCGAACATGCCAAAGAGAATCATATCAACCTACTATATGATGGCACTGGCATTCCATATCAACCACGATATTCAACAATTATCCAGCAATTTGCAGAGGCCGGTTTTCATACTCAAATAACAGCCGTTGATGCATTTATTGTTAAACCTAAAGATCGAGAATATGAGCTAATTCGCTCTAATGTGATAGATAGCGTTAAAGAGCGTTACGAAACTACAGGCCGTGCTCTGCCTTGGGTAGTAACGGTGGATAAACACATACGTGCCCCACGATCATTCTATAATGCCTTAGAACATCATCAGCTAGATAAGCTATCTTTATTTGCTAATGATGGCGAAAAAAATCGGCATTATTTGGTTGCCGAAAGCTTTTCGTTTTCTGATCAAGAAGTTCGTAAACTGCAACAGCAGCAACGAGCAGGGACATTACAACCTTATCTTGAATTGTTGATAAAAAACCATCAGAATTCAATTTTAAGTAATTTAGCACTCAACGATTACGCTAAATTAGATGAACTAATTAATAGAAATCCTTTTTTCTCAGAAACAAACGTTGGTTTTCAAATCTATCACAGCAGTATAGGTAATCGTGTACTGGTCATTTATAACGCTAGACGATTGGTTGATTTTGTTGAAAAGAGGCAGTTAAATCCTAATGCTTCGGGTGTAGATGGCTTATTACATAAACCAGAATCACTGGCTTTTCATGTAGATCCTTATGCTAAAGATCCTTGGATTACACGGCTACAAGAATAAGCTAAACTTAGTCATTATAGGGTAATATATGCCCATCAGACCCATCACTCAGCCCAATAGAGTATTAACGCATGTCAAACGTTAAAGTTTATGATGTAAAACCAGAAATAGCGGCATCAGCGCATATTAATGCCGAAAGCTATCATGCGCTTTATAAGCAATCCATAGAACAACCTGAGCTCTTTTGGGCGGAGCAAGCACAGCAATTTCTAACCTGGAATAAGTCCTGGCATACCGTCATGAACTATGACTATCCGACTGGTTTTATCCGCTGGTTTGAAGGCGCTAAGCTTAACGTTAGCGTCAACTGTATTGATAGACATCTCGAATCCCGCGCTGAGCAAGTCGCTATTATCTGGGAAGGCGATGATCCCACTCATGATAAAAAAATTACTTACCGTCAATTGCACGAAGACGTGTGTAAATTTGCCAATGTCCTAAAAGCTCAAGGCGTTAAAAAAGGTGATAGGGTTTGTATTTATTTACCTATGATCAGCGAGGCGGCAAGCGTAATGTTAGCTTGTACCCGTATAGGCGCGGTACATTCTGTTGTTTTTGGTGGTTTTTCAGCTGAAGCCTTAAAAGACCGACTATTAGATTCTGATTGTCACTATGTTGTTTGTGCAGATGAAGGTTGTCGGGGTGGTAAAACGATTGCCATTAAAGCCAATGTCGATCTAGCCGCTGCATCTTGTCCAGAGCTTAAAAAAGTCATCGTCATTAAAAATACCGGAAATCCAATAGCTTGGCATGAGCCGCGTGACCTCTGGTATCACCAAGCTATGGTAGAGGCCTCAAGTATTTGCCCCCCTGAAGAAATGGATGCTGAAGATCCTTTATTCATACTTTACACCTCTGGCTCCACTGGAAAACCAAAAGGCATACTACATAGCACTGGCGGTTATTTGTTATATGCCGCCATGACCCATAAATATGTATTTGATTATCACGACGGTGATATTTATTGGTGTACTGCTGATATCGGTTGGGTCACAGGCCATTCTTACATGATCTATGGCCCTTTATGTAACGGTGCAACGACTTTGTTATTTGAAGGTGTTCCCACTTATCCGGAAGCCGACCGATTTTGGCGCGTCATTGACAAACATCAAGTGAATATTTTTTATACCGCCCCTACCGCCATCCGCGCCTTGATGGCACAGGGTGATGATTTTGTTAGACGAACTGATCGTACAAGTTTGCGCATACTAGGCAGTGTAGGAGAGCCGATTAATCCTGAAGCCTGGGAATGGTATTATCATGTGGTAGGTAATGATCGTTGTCCGATTATGGACACTTGGTGGCAAACTGAAACTGGCGGTATTTTAATCACAGCTTTGCCCGGAGTCACACCTTTAAAACCTGGCTCAGCCACCCTGCCCTTTTTTGGCATCATACCCGAAATCATGGATCAACAAGGCCATATCATGGAAGGTGTTGCTGAAGGCGTACTGGTAATTAGTCGCCCTTGGCCGGGACAAGCTCGATCACTGTATGGCGATCATCAACGCTTTGTCGAAACCTATTTTAAGAATTATCCAGGTTATTATTTTGCGGGTGATGGTGCCAACCGTGATGCGGATGGTTATTTTTGGATTACCGGACGTGTTGATGATGTCATCAATGTTTCGGGGCATCGCATGGGAACTGCAGAAGTAGAGAGTGCCTTAGTATTACATCCTCAGGTTGCAGAAGCGGCAGTAGTCGGATATCCGCATGACATTAAAGGCCAAGGCATCTACGCTTACGTCACTTTGAATGTAGGCGTAACACCTACCGAAGAGCTACGCAAAGAACTAATTGCGCTAGTAAGAACTGAAATTGGTGCTATCGCCAATCCCGACATTATTCAATGGGCGCTTGGCTTACCCAAAACGCGTTCTGGCAAAATAATGCGTCGTATTCTACGTAAAATAGCCGCCAATGAATTAGATAATCTAGGCGACATTTCTACTCTAGCAGATCCAGCGGTGGCAGAGGACATCATCAAACACCGTGCTAATAAATAGCAAGTAGTTAATTAACTGGGCTGGAGTTCAACAGCTTCAGCTGTTGCTAGTAAAACAGCTGAAGCTGTTTTACTCCAAATTAAGACTACGAACTTAAATCGGGACAGCTTGAGAGCAGACGAAAGGCTCAGGGCGAAAGATTAAGTCTAGGAGGCTAGCAACTTAAGGTGCAGATGCGGGGCTTAACTCTTTGCCTTTAGCCTTTAGCCCTTTGTCTGCGCTTAGGAAAAGTGAGCATTTAACCTAAACTGCCCCACCTTAAGTTGTTAGCACAAATGAACTCAACACTCCTTACATCTTTAACTGTACCCTTACCTTGGTAATTAGCTCAGCAATTTGCAGCTCAGTATAAGGCTGAGTTGCAAATTTACCCCACACGGGTGCAGGCCAAGCTTTATCGGTTTGATACCGCACAATATGATGTATATGTAATTGCGGCACCATATTACCAATTGCGGCAGTATTCATCTTATCGGCCTTAAAAAGGACTGCCATATTTTCTGCCAGAAAACAGGATTCTTCGCTTAATAACTGACGATCAGTGACATTCAGCTGATAAGCTTCCTTAATATCCGGCCTTTCTGGCACCAAGATAAACCAAGGAAATTGACTATCATTCATCATCAATAACTGACATAAACTAAAACGACCAATGGCTATGCAGTCTTGTTGCAAACGTTCGTGTAACTGAAACGGTGAGTTCTTCATAAATAAATGGTAAGCAATGCTTGTAGGGATAAAAAACCAGTATAATTTAGTGCTAGGTTTCCACGATAACTATAATAATAAAAACAGGGACTTTCATGTCAGCAACTAACATTAACGCTACCCGCTTTACCGACGAGCTTAAGTTAAGCATCTCTTTTAAGTGGCTATTAGCGCTATATGCCATTATTCCACTGTGCTTAGTCCTACAACTTATCGATGCGAGTTTTTGGCAAGGCTATTTACAAAGTCATTTACCTAGCAGCCCTAACCACTTTATAGTCTTTCAAATTCTGTTCGGAACACCTCATATTATAGCCAGTACCTTGCTATTAACCAGTAATAGCGACTATCTCAAAAACTATAGCCGTAAATTAATGCTCATGACCTTGGCTATTGCTATCGTCTTTGGTTTGGGTAGTTTGTTTATACCTTATAAAGTTTTCTATGTATTAGTCGCCGCGTGGACGGTCTACCATGTCATTAAACAACAACATGGCGTGGCGCGTAGCGTCTGTCGATTACCTAACTGGGCTTTTTATCTATTACTATGGCTCAGCGTAACAGCAGGTTTAATTATTTATGTGGGTATTTTTTTAAAAAATAGTTTAGATGTTCAGCAAACACTCTGGATAAAACAAAGCGCAGGACTCTTCTGTATCAGCATCATAATGTTTGGCGTTTATTGCCATCGCTATGTTAGTAGCTTATTTGGGCGATGTTTCTTATGGGCCAATATCTTTTTAGTGCTCAGTAGCTTTTACCTATATCTGCAAGAATATTATTTTTTGGCCATTTTAGTGCCTCGCTTGGTGCATGATGCCACGGCCTATACTTTTTATGTTACCCACGATTACAATCGGCATTACAGTAAACCACATAACTTGATGTATCGTTTTGCTAGGCTATTTCATATGCCATTATTAATCGTATTACCACTGAGTTCATTTGCCTTAGCCTTTGTTCTGCAAGCCTATGGTGATGACATCATTAGTCGTCTTAGTGAATTTTTCTTTGGTGTCAGCATCCACAAAGTCATTACCTTAGGTTTGCTCGGCTATCTCGCCTTAATGCACTATTACACCGAAGCCTTTACTTGGAAAAACGATTCACCTTATCGGCGTTATATTGCCTTTTCAAAATGATCATTTGCGGTAGAGGTGAGATTAATGAACGGAGCATATAAGCTAAGCCTGATATCTTAATGCACTTAGTAAGCAAGACTTAAAAGTCACCATAAAATAAATACTGCAACTTAACGCCCTATTATTTAGTTTTACCGTAATGATTTATAAATATTAATGCCTTGAATTTGAAGGAATTAAGTCGCAATCATGACGTATCCCCTAATATTATTTTAAGTTAGTAGTATTATAATTCGACTCACACGACTATAATCTTCTCCTAACGCATATACTAAGCACTATCACATCAATCCTAACCTAATCACAATACTAAATAATCAGTTATTTTAGTTAGAATGGAGAAAATAAAATGTCAAAAGATACGCAAAGCATTTTTCAAAAGCTAATAGGGCAACTGTCCGTTTATTCACTAAACGAAACACATCCAGATGCTTTTACAGTTATACGCATGAAAAAGGAGGCCAAAAAAATAATAACTACAAACCAAGCCTTAGGTGCATCTGCGTATGGCATTATCGCAGCAACTGAAGGTGATTTAGAAGAATCAGAGCGTCAACATGCGATCGCCATTAAGTTGAGTCGCAAACCGCATTACGTTATGTATCGTGCAATGTCGATGAGAACCTTAGGCAAGCACGCACAATCTTATCGCTTAATGCAAAGCATCATGAAAGTAATGCCTAAGCCAATTGACTTACTTAACTCCGAAATAATTTTGGCTTTTGATTCCGGCCATCATCAAGAAGTTATAACTTTTTATGATGAATTAGTTCGTATTCAAGGCAGCATTACTTCCCAGGCACTCATAAGTGTTTATTTTAGTACCTTAATAATAAACTCAAATATTGACCTTGAAGCATTTCCTTTTACAGCCTTACTCTTAAAGTCACTACAAAAAATCAATAACATAAAAGAACCTAGTACCGTAGTTGAATTAATTGGAAACCAGTTATATTTTTGGTTAGAGACAACAAAAGATGAACAAACGCTTAGCCTAATAAATGAGCAAGTAGCCAATAGCATGGCTACATTAACGTCTTTTAACTTACAAAATTTTCATGCTGGTTTTAGACCAGAAGTGGTTAGACCTGATGTGCAATATGTAGAACTCTATAAAGTGATTAACGAACATGACAGATATTAACATATTAGCCCTTAGTTTTTCGACTATCCGCAACTCCTAATCAATCAACATAGAGCAACCAAAAATGTCTGAAGAACTTACTGCCGTTTTAAATAACATTATCGATACCACCGAGAAGTATGCCTTATCTCAAACCAATCTGGATGAGCTCACTTCACAGCGTCTCAAAAATGACGCTAAAAAGCTGATACACATTAATCCATCTTTAACGGCAATGGCATTAGGTTTAATTGCTTCAGTAGAAGGCGATGTTGAGGAATGCATCAAGCAGCATACGCTATCACTTAAACTGGGGAAGGATCCGATATTAAATCTTAACTATGCTATTTCTATGAAGACACTTGGACATAATGCTGAGTCTTTTCGTTTGATTGAAAACGCGATGAATTTATTACCCGATCCTTCCTTTGCCATCCCCATTTACTTGATGATAGCGATTAATGCTGGAGAATATGAACATGTACAATCTTGCGAAGATTTGCTGATAGCTAAAGGTGTAAGCAGCGTCCCCCCTCACGTTCAACAATACTTTGATGATGTTAACACCATCGTCAGGAAGGCACCGTTACCTTTCCATATCTATCCTGCAATTGCTGCTATGCAAGAAACCATTAGCTTAAATTATAAGGTTGGCTTGACTGAGTATGCACTTGAGGACATAGACGACGAATTATATTTATGGACCTTAGTAAAAGCAGATGAGAAAACCGTTATGTTAATGAACATTGCATTAGAAGACGAACTTAGCCAACTAGAAAATATAAACTTAGATGAATTTCATATTGCTTTTAAAGCCAAAGAGTTCAAAGACGAACTGGGTTAAGTTATCCTAGAACTTTCTTTTATCAACTGATGGTACGCAGCCATTCAGCGGTTTATAAATAACAAATAATGAGATCGCTATCGCGACGATGTTTTAATCGGGTAATCGCACCCGAAGGCGAGATACTTTCTTTTGCTCCGCCAAAAGAAAGTATCCAAAGAAAAGGCGGCTCGATTGCCGCTACTTCCTGCGCTCCTCGGTTTTGTCGGGGGTCGGTAGAGAGGGCTTCCTGCCCTCCTACCGACGCGCGGCATCCATGCCGCGCCCCTTCAGGCTAATCCCAACAAAACCTGCGGTGCTCAGCGCGGCAAACGAGTGTAAAACGACGTTACAGTTATTAAGATAAATGACTATAAGTCTCTAAACTGATAAGCTTATAACTAAACTCAATACGACTTTAGTCACACAACCTCCTGTATTTAATGAACTACATATCACCCCAGCCGGTTGTGGCATTAGAAACTCACATTAACTCCACCCTCGTCGATGAGGGTGCAGTATTAAACACCATTCGCTCAGCATTTCCCAACGCTTTAGCCATTTATGCTTTTGGTAGTCACATTACCGGCACGGCTAATGCCGACAGTGACCTAGATTTAGCGGTATTAGTTGCCGGCTATGCAGACCCACTTCAACTTTGGGATATAGCCAATAATCTTGCCGATAAAACAGCTTGCCCTGTGGATTTACTTGATATGCGCGCAGCATCAACCGTCATGCAATATCAAATTCTTCAGACTGGGCAGCGATTATAGGGAAAATCCCTAGAAGCCGGCCTATTTGAATGCTTTGTCCTGAGTGAAAAAACAGCACTTAATAGCCTACGCTCTGAATTATTGACCGATATCCAAAGCCGAGGATATGTCTATGGTCGATGATGTCTTAATTAATAAAGCGGCTAGTATCGAGCGCTGCATTATGCGTGTCCGAGAAGAATATTTAGCCGATCCAGAAAGTTTTGCCGACAACCATACCCGTCAAGATGCAGCTATTTTAAACATTCAACGCGCTTGTGTAGCTGCTTTAGATATGGGGCAGCATTTAATTAGACGTGAAAAACTTGGCATACCACAAAGCGCTCGTGATGTTTTCACACTTCTAGCACAAGCAAACTGGATAGAGACTACACTGGCAGATTCATTAAAACGCATGATAGGCTTTCGCAATATCGCTGTACATGATTATCAAAGCCTACAGATGCCGATTACCCTCAATATTATTACTCAACACCTAGATGAGTTTCTGCTCTATTCGGCGGCTATACTCAAAAAAGATGCCAATATAAGTCAGTAAATTGTAGGGAGGATTCACGACAGAAATCCGCCACACATTCGCAAGATCGAAAAAAATCAAACAAAAAACCACACACAGGAAGCCAGCAAGTGCGGGTTAGTTTATCGCTATCGCTCCGAATCCACCCTACAGATTGATCGCCGTACGGACGTTAAGCGGTTTTACGCTTGCGCGCCGCCGCCAAACCAGCCAGACCTAAACCCAACAAAGCGAGCGAATCTGGCTCGGGTACCGTGATCGTAGTGCCAACACCGCCGCCAAGTATTGTGGCCCGTTGTGTTGTATTGTCGATTGCGAGTACATCCAAACCAAAAAAACCACTCGGCCCGGTAAAATCGTTGTGAAAGAGATCACCAGAAATTTCTGTATTAGTGGCCGTTAAACCTGCGAGTGCAAGCGCTGAAGTTTGACTAATATTGGCAGTGCCAATACTACTTGTTGTCAACGCGCCTAAAGGGAACCAGCCCCATGCGTTGGTCAAACCCTGCTGCGTAAATGCCATCAGATTACCACCGCCATTTACAAAGCTTGCAATGCCGGTTGATCGCCCATTGATGGCATTAAGCTGCGCCTGAGTCATCCCCCCAAGAGTTTGGGTATCTGCAGAAGGCATGAGGATGGCCGCATATGACGAAAAGATGGCGGTGCCAATAGTTGTGGCATCCAGAAATGTAAAGGTATAGTTATTGCCAGCTACTGCATTCCACGAGTCAATGGTGGATTTGGAAGTAGAAGTATAGCCGCCGAGTATCGCTATACCGGAACCACCATTGGTATTGCCAGACGCGATGAAATCTAGCAACTGATCTCCATAAGCCAAGGAAACATGACCACTGTCATCAGAATCCTGCCCCGATATGTAAATTTTTCCGGCATAGGCTGCATTACTGCCACAAAGCAAAGAGACAGCCACTGCTAATGCACTAAGAGTTTGATTGATTTTGGTATTCATTTTTGTTTTCCTATCCATTGATAAAATAAGTATTGTAATATTAATGAGGTCGGACACGATTGTACTGACCTCACTGAATATAAAAAGCATTAACCATGCCATCAGAAAATAGAAAATTTAATTGCATTTAATTACAGTGTGTTAAATGTTTTTTGCAAGACTGATGGCCTCGGGGCGAGAAAATTTTCAGGCGAGAGTGTAAAAGAATCCGACACTCCAAAAACCAACCTTGCCCAGTAGATTCGTTTAAATGACAACTAACTGGCTGCTTTATTGGTCTTTAAAAGTGTAAAAATTCTTGACACCTAAGTTCAAGATATATTCTCCGCAGGACGGGGTATCACGCCCCTTACATAAACGATAACTTTTATCAACCTGAGCCGTTTAGTGCTGGACAGCAATTATCCTCGATGATACTCAGTGGTACGAGGTTATTACAAACTATGACTTATGATGCTACCTAAAAGGTAAAGCGGATTCGCCACCAGGCAATCCGACATAAACAAATCTTTGAATCTGCTCTACACCTACAGCTGAAATCATTCAAAATAATGATAGTTACAGGCATTAATACATCTAGTTATACCAAAGGCGATACTCGTTAGA
>CAMDOP010000039.1 GCA_945903675.1 Crenothrix polyspora | reverse complement strand
GCGAGATGATGCCAATTGGCTTAAACATACTTTGACTTGGCTGGATGATGATAAGGTCAGTATTGATTATCGCCCTGTACATTTATATACCTTAACCGACGAAGTTGACTTTATCCCACCTAAAGAGAGGGTTTACTAATGGCAGAGTTTACCTTACCTAAAAACTCAAAACTTATTGCTGGTAAAACCTATAAAGCTCCGATTGGAACAAGAAATAGCCGACATTTTGAAGTTTATCGATGGGATCCCGATAATTCTGAAAATCCTCGTATTGATAGTTACGAATTAGATATGGATAGTTGTGGGCCTATGGTACTCGATGCTATTCTTAAAATTAAAAATGATATTGATAGCACCTTAACGTTTAGGCGCTCTTGTCGTGAGGGTGTGTGTGGCTCTTGTGCCATGATGGTTAATGGTAAAAATACATTAGCCTGTACTAAACCGATTGATTCATATCCTGATGTGATTAAGATTTTTCCATTACCTCATATGCAGGTAGTTAAAGATTTAGTTGCTGATATGAGCCATTTTTATGCGCAATATGCCTCTATTCAACCTTGGATAGGCACTCAAACCCCTGCGCCCGCAGATAGAGAGCGCTTGCAAAGTAAAGAAGATCGTGAAAAGTTGGATGGTTTGTATGAATGTGTACTCTGCGCTTGTTGTTCTACTAGTTGCCCTAGTTACTGGTGGAACAGTGAGCGTTATTTAGGACCTGCTGTGCTATTGCAAGCTTATCGTTGGTTGGTCGATAGTCGCGATGAAAATACGGGTGCACGACTTGATGATCTAGAAGATCCCTTTAAGCTCTATCGTTGCCATACCATTATGAATTGTACCGACACTTGTCCAAAAGGATTAAACCCTGCCAAAGCTATCGCCGAAACCAAAAAATTATTAGTACAGAGAAAACTGGGTTAATGATCAAGTTAGCTAAGCTATATTGGCAATGCCGACGTGGTACTCAAGAGTTAGATTTTCTATTGCTGCGTTACTTAGATACTCATTACGTGCAAGCTAATAATGTTGAGCAAGCCAGCTTTATTGAGCTATTAGCTCTAGAAGATGATGTGTTAATCGAACTTCTATTTAGTGATATTGCAGTTGATTCAGTAGCTATGAATACACTAATAGGAAAGATAGCTATATAGGAAAAGCTTATTATAAGGATTCTTGATGACAAATCTCATAAACTAGTAAGACTAGTTATAATGCAGCTAACTAAAAAATTAAAAAATGAATGCTAGATTTGGATTTTATTTACTAGGAAATAATATGTGTGTTAAAAAAATATTGCTTGGATTGTGTTTGATTTCTTTCATCATGCCCACTTTTGCAGAAGATACCTTTAAAGTTTGCGCAGATCCTTTGAATCCTCCGTATTCAACTAAGCATAAAGACGGCTTTGAAAATAAAATAGCCGAATTGTTTGCTAAAGAGTTAGGGCAAAAGGTTGAATATACTTGGTTTGCTCAGCGCATAGGTTTTATTCGTAATACTTTAACAGCCCCGGTAAATGATAGGGATGCAGAGAGCGATCAGTTTAAATGTGACATTGTGATGGGGGTACCAGAAGGCTATGATTTAGCATTAACAACAGCACCCTATTATAAGTCCAGTTATGTGCTATTGATCGCTAATGGACGTGGTTGGGATGACATTAAAGCAGCTGATCAATTGTCAAACTTGCCATTGCAGCGACAAGAAGCTTTAAAAATAGCTATGTTTGATCGTGGTCCTGGTACGACTTGGTTGCAACAAAATGGTTTGTTAGATCAAGGTATTCCTTATCAATCGATGTCGGGTGATGGCGAAAATAATACCGCGATGGAAATGGCTAGAGACTTTAAAGCCAAAAAGATTGATATGGTGATTTTATGGGGACCGATGGCGGCGTATGTAATGTCGCAAAGTCCTAAGAATAGTTATACCTTGGTCCCAATGAAATCAACGCCTGCACTAAGGTTTGATTTTGCCATGTCTATGGGGGTCCGTAAGGGAGACAAGGCCAGAAAAGCACAATTAGATCAGTTAATTGCTAGTCAGGCGAATAAAATCCAGTCGATTATATCCTCTTATAATATCCCTTTGTTGCCACTAACTAAGAATTAGACTAAAAGGCAAAAGGCAAAAGGCAAAAGGCAAAAGGCAAAAGGCAAAAGGCAAAAGGCAAAGAATATTTCTTTCGCCTTGAGCCTTTATTTTAAGTATTAATGTCTGTCATATAAAGCCACTAAGTGAGCAAAGTGAGATGCTTTGTCATGACTCAGTTGATCCCATTGAAAGCGCCATTTCCAATTATTTACCATTGTGCCAGGGGTGTTCATACGAGCATCTGTATCTAACTCTAGGATATCTTGCATAGGAATAATTGCTAAATTAGCGACAGATCCCAAAGCCGCTTGTATTAACGCGCTATGCAGGGAAATAGACGGGTGGCCTAAATAATCGTAAGCGTGGTTTCTTTCGTGTTCATTAATACTGTGCGTCCAGCCTACCGTGGTGTCATTATCGTGAGTGCCTGTATATACCACGCAATTTTTTTCATAATGTATCGGTAAGTAAGGGTTATTTGAGCCGCTACCAAAAGCAAATTGTAAAATCTTCATGCCGGGTAAGTTAAGCTCATCTCTTAAGGCTACTACTTCGTCGGTAATAATACCTAGATCTTCTGCAACTAAAGGGATTGCACCTAATTTGTCTTTAATGGCATTTAGCAGAGCTTTTCCTGGGGCTTTAACCCAGCTACCATTTTGAGCTGTGGGTTCATTTTCGGGTATTTCCCAAGCAGCTTCTAAACCACGAAAGTGGTCGATACGAAGTATGTCAAATTGTTCTAGCTGAGTTTGCATGCGATCAATCCACCACAAGAAACCAGTCTTAGTAAGATGCTTCCAGTCATAATGAGGGTTACCCCAGCGTTGACCTGTTTCTGAAAAATAATCAGGCGGTACGCCGGCCACTACAGACATTCCACCAGACTTATTTAGTTTAAAAACTTTGCGATTTGCCCAAACATCGGCACTATCATAAGAGACAAATATAGGAATGTCGCCAAACAAAAGTACATCATGGTTATTGGCATAGGCTTTTAAAGCCATCCATTGTGTGAAGAAGACATACTGTTCAAATTTATATTGTTCAATAGATGTAGCTAAGCGCACTCGCGCTTCACGTAATGTGGCTTGATTACGTTCTTTGAAGGGTTCTGGCCATAATCGCCATGATTGTTGATTAAAGACATTTCTAAGCGCCATAAATAAGGCGAAATCATCTAGCCAAAATGATTTTTCTTTGCAAAAGTTTGTGTAGTCATTAATGTCTGATTGGCTAGCATGCTCTATGAATCCTTTTAAAGCCTTTTCTATTAAGCAGGTTTTATTAAAGGCAAGATTTCCCTGACAAGCTTCGCAGTGTTCTGAAGGTTGCAACCAGCCTTTTTTGACTAAATGATCTATATCAATTAAAGCAGGATTGCCAGCATGAGCAGACAAACATTGGTAGGGTGAGCCATCGGCATGAGGCATACCTAAAGGCAGTGTTTGCCAAACAGTAACGCCAGAATCATGTAGAAAGTTTATGAAATTATAGGCATCTTGGCCTAAATCACCTTGCTTGTTGGTGCCTGGCAACGAAGTAATATGCAGTAGCACACCAGCTCGGCGTTTATTTAGAATATTATTCACGCATTACTATCTCAGGTTAATGGTCAATGCTTATCCATTCGATGTTATCCATGAACGAAGTTATGAGATTTGAATAAAGCTTGTGACCACTAAGGGTAACCTAAAACAATAAAACATTATATGTATTTTGTATTGAAAAATTAATATCTCATGTTTTTATAATTAGCAGAATAAAACACATACAGCTTTAAACGCTATTAAAAACATGCAATTAGTTTGCTATCTTTCAGTTATTTCAAACACTATATTGATACAAAGCGTTTTATATAAGTATAGCAATGTTAGCAAGTTATTCTATGTGTAAATGATTGTAATTTCTTTTAGAAAATACTACGTTGGACACTATTTCAATTAATTGCAATAGGGCTGCTCCAACAATTACGAATAAAGAAGCTGTGACTATAAGAAAAGTGAGTGTTTTCATGACGATTACCAAGTAATTATTTAAGGTGTGATTGAATAATCCTCTGGTTAGACTAGTATTTCAAGGAAATTATGTCATAAAAAAAGATTGAATAATGGCTATAAATAGACCGTTGTAAGTTTACAACATGCCATTTCTAATGCCTGTTATAGCGATTAGTAAACTTAAAAGCTTAATTTGTATAAAAGCAACAGGCAGGAAGATATTATTGACTGAAAAAAAATATAATAAGTTTTATAAGTGCCGCACTGATTGCCAGAAATTAAATAGGGGAATTCAAATGAAGAGGTTATTGCAGATACTAAAATTTAGGCAATAAAAAAGCCCACAATGTGGGCTTCGTCCGGATTTTCTTTTATTATTATTATTATTATTATGTTGGACGACTGCGTAGTAAAAACTGCAGCTTCAATTTGTGGCAATTATTATTGTTTTTCTTCAGTCTAGCTGACCACTGTTCCCCCTCATTCCAATTAAAAGCTGCTTAGATGTATTGCTATCTGAGTGCTCTTTTAACGGTGAGGTAATAATATATTAATAAATGATGCTTGTCTACAAAAAGTGCGACAAATTGACGCACATATATTTTAGGGTTGGTTACTTTTTAGATAAGGGGCAGGTATTTTTGCCTATGAGTTGATAAAGTACACACCAACTTGCACTCGCTTCATAAAAAGTAAATAGTGAGCCACCAAACGCCAACCAACTGCCTTGGCTATAGGCATAAGCTAAAAGAAAAACTGCCAATATCAGCCGTATAACGCGATCTGTAGTACCCATATTTCTGTTCATAGATAGATCTCTTTTTAAATTTAGGTTGAGTAGAGTTTGTTTAATCCCACTGAGATTTTCGTACCATAAAGTTACGACCTTTAATTTTACCTTTGCTTAAGCAGGCGAGGGCTTTGTCAGCACTCGCCTGCTTAATGGCGACATAAGCATGACCGTCAAAAATATCGATTTGCCCGACTTCACTTCCACTAATACCTGATTCACCGGTTAAAGCACCCAATATATCACCGGGACGCACTTTATCTTTGCGACCCCCATTAATCCACAAAGTGACCATGGGTGGCTCAAAGCGAGCTTGATAAGTCATCTGAAAGGGCGCAGTTTCATCCCAGCGTACTTTAGTGTCTTGATAGTCTTCAATTGCAGTAACTCGATTTAATTCGGCTTCGGTACATAAACTCAAAGCCAAGCCTTTTTTTCCTGCACGGCCTGTGCGGCCTATACGATGTACATAAATCTCTGGATCCCAAGGTAGATCGTAATTGATCACGGCTTGTAGTTCTTTAATATCTAAGCCGCGTGCGGCTACATCAGTTGCCACTAAAACAGAGCAGCTTTTATTGGCAAAGCGGACTAATACTTGATCACGATGTTTTTGTTCTAAATCGCCATGTAAGGCTTGTACGGAAAAGCCGCAATTATCTAGAGCGTTTTTGATTTCTTGGCATTCTCTTTTAGTATTACAAAAAACCACACTTGATTCAGGACGATGATAAGACAACAAATAACCTAAGGCATTGAGTCGCTGTGCTTTTTCTATTTGATAAAAACGTTGCTCTATAGTGCCTTCTTGATGATTACTATCAATGCTGACGGAAATTGGCTTAAATTGAAATTGCTGACTAATTTCACGGATAGGATCAGAGTACGTCGCTGAAAATAGCAATGTTTGTCGATGCGTGGGTGCATAGGAAATAACATCAGTGATGACTTCTTCAAAGCCCATATCCAACATACGATCTGCTTCATCTAACACTAACATTTTTAGATTACTTAATCGTAAGCTGCGTTTGCGTAAATGTTCCTGTAAGCGTCCCGGTGTACCAACTACGATATGTACACCATGTTCTAAAGAGCCTATTTGCGGACCAAAGGGTACGCCACCACATAAGGAAAGCACTTTAATATTTTGGGTGAATCGTGCCAGGCGTCTTATTTCTTTACACACTTGATCAGCCAATTCTCGTGTGGGGCAAATTACCAGCGCTTGTACTCTAAAGCTAGTCAAATC
Organism: Crenothrix polyspora; assembly: GCA_945903675.1. Classification (GTDB taxonomy): domain Bacteria; phylum Pseudomonadota; class Gammaproteobacteria; order Methylococcales; family Methylomonadaceae; genus Methylobacter_C. The sequence continues at coordinate 9,720 of CAMDOP010000039.1, read as the reverse complement.
TAAGCGTGATAATAAACCTATGCCAAAGGCTGCGGTTTTACCACTGCCGGTTTTAGCTTGAGCGATAACATCTCTGCCTTCAAGTATATGAGGTAAGCTTTCTGCCTGTATCGGTGTTAAATGGGTGTAACCCAAAGATTCAATATTTTCAAGTAAAGCGGGTTTTAATGGTAATGATGAAAAGGCAGCAGTATTCACAGATAACTCTTATTAAGCGCGGGGGGGGCAGCGAATTGCTACCGTATTAGCGCCTATAATAACAGAATGTCAGGCATTTATGCGTACAGCAATTGATATGGCTGCAGTGTTGAATAGTCTTTAATAAGTTATATCAATCGATGCTGCTGCAATCTAATTATTGGCTGCATAGAAATTAAGGTAGTCATGAATATTTCACTGTCTGACTAACTGCTGTGAAATTAATAATCGATAGCTGCTGGCATGATGCTGCAATAAACTATCTGCAGAACTACCAATAGGATAAAGGTCACCACCTTGTTCTAAGCCAAAGACTGGCACTAATTGACCAGCCAGCGTGTAGTTAAGAGAGTCCGCTAAAGCCACATAAGGTTTTTCATCACTAGCAGGGAAGTAGCTTTTTATATTTCGTTCAATATTGGCGTATTTAAATTTATCGGCCATTTTGTCGGAAAATAATTCTGCCAGCTTATCTCTAAATGAATTAGTCGTATGGCTAATACTTTCAGTAACATGATTTAGCCAGCTACCAATCTTAATCTTATTATTGTCTTCCGCTATATATTGAGTCACTTCAGCAATGGTTTCTAAGCTAAGTGGTACTTGAGGCACTGGATCTCTGTCGTTGTTGATTACATAAGCATTTTCTTTTGTGATACGTGCAAAATCTTGGGCGAATTGCAAGTTGCCTGGCTTAGGCTGAGCAAATACATAAGATTTAAGCTTATCAGGATTTAAGCTGTTTTTTAAACCATAACGGTCATTTGGGTCAGTCAGGGCATAATATAGAAAAGAATGTATCAAGGTAGCAATAGCTGCACCTTGGCTATGTCCCGTGATGAGCAATTTTGAAATTTTATGGTTATATTTAAGATGATGTAGTTGTGTGAGTATCCCAAGATCATCTTCGAATAATAAGGCTAGGCTGGCATAAGAAAAACCAAGATGTAATTCGGCTTTAGGTGTCGCGGCAAAAGTGACAGGCAAAGCTGAATTTAAAGGATACTCAATGCCCGCATAAGCAGGGATTGATGTTGCATAAGCGTCAGCTAAAATACTATGCCATTCACCGACGGTACCACGGATAGCTATAGCAAAAACAGTAGGATCTTTAAGTGACTGTACTAATATCCAAGCATTATTTAAAGGACCAAAACCATTACTGTCTGGGTTATTAGGGTCTTTTAGCCGATCATCTATTGGGTTGTAAGGCCACGATTTATTCCATTCATGATTTCCAGGGTGGCGACTGTCATAAAATATTTTCCATTCGGTGGCTTTTGCATAAACATTAGGATCGGCTTTTTTATGCGCATTATTGCGATCATCCTGATTATTAAGTTCTATGCAAAACTCTAGTAATTGTTGAGCTTCTGCCGTATTAAAACCAGCAGGAACAGAGGTTAGAATATCTCTTTGATGTATACGTTGACCTAATGTAGGATCATTATTCATCGTAGCGCAGCCTATGAGTAGTAGCGGTAAAGCAAGTATGAGTTTGTGCATTTGAGTCGCTATTTAAAATGAGCTGTAATCAATAAATCCACGGGTAATTTCAGAAATTTTGCGTGAATTCCGTTTAAATACACCAATGCCATTACTAGAGCCTCCAGCATTAGTATTGCCTTCTATAGTCACTAAGCGGCCTTGATTAATTTCAGTGACAATACCGGTATGGCCTAAACCACTGCCATGATCAATAATAAAGATAGCGCCGGGCAAAATTAAACTAGGGTCAGCTGTGGCTTGGATGCGAGTAATACGCGAGATGCCAGGTTTGTTTTTTATTTTATTCCAATGATCTAATACACCCGCTGTTTTAATATGTGGATTGCAGCTTAAACCTAATTGGGTAGCAGCTTGCTGATAACAAAAATAAGTAAAGGCAGTACACCAATAATAGCCCGGTTTTCCAGGTTTCAAAATGAGGTCAACGGCACGCTGATATTGATCAACGATAGGGCCACGATTGGAACCTAATGGATCTTCTAATACCCCAATTTGCGTCGTAGCATAGTCAATAACAGCTTGAGTAAAAGGTGTAGGTGCAGTCTTATAAGACGGTACGGACTGAGAGCCAAACAGTGCGCCCCAAGTCAGTGTCCCTAAAAGTCCATCTACGACGAGAGTATGGCCTTGTATATCTGGATAACGTATCTGGAATAGTTTAATGGCATTTTTAGTATCATTATCAAAGAAACCATTTTCAGCAATTGGTCCGCAACCTACCGAATTTAAGCGTTGTTGTACTTGAGTGACGGTTATGACATCAAAATCGCCTATTTTTAACAATCTACCAGGGTAAGGGAAGCGTTCAACAGGGCCTAAAGGTGTTTGTATAGTTAACATAGGGTAATATTTTTTTGTTTGAATGGCGTTCGTAATACAAGTAATGTGGCCTTTTTATTTGGTAGCAATATCGGCTTGCATGGCATCTTTATGCAAATAAATCTACGTAATTTAAGGTGCGCAGCTAATCGTTATTTCGTCGCTGTAATGACCAATCTCTTGGTCTTTAAGCATAAAAACGGCACAATAACTTCGCAGTTCAGGTTTACCAATTTGGAGTAAAGGGCGTTTATCTATAAATGGTGATACCGTTGCTCTACCGATTAATATCCAATCCAGATCGCCCTCACGTTTAGAGTAAATATTAACGCCGTCACTTTCGTATTTAGTAAAACTGATACTTACCTGACCACCCGTAAAATCAGTCCCTTTGAGTACAGGACGAGAGTTTGCTAAATTGTGCTGGTGGCTAGTGCCAATAATGCCGAGTTTAGCGCCCATTCCTGAGGTGTAATCACTGTGTGCTTTAATTCGCTTATTTAGGCTACGAATTAACTCTTCGGCATATTGACGACTATCAATCTTATTGCTGGTCGCTTGTTTAGCCAATGCAGAGGTATCAGTGACATTAATAAGTTGGTCATTAAAATCAGAATATGCAGCTTTTACTGCAGCAATGTCATCGCTAGTTAGGCCGGCTTCAATTGTTAAATTGTTAGCCAAATGTTCGAACCAAGCATGAAACTCTTGATCTGCGGCAGGTATAAAATTCGCTTTGGGCATAGTGACTCCTAAAATGTTATTTAAAGAAAAATGAGCGTTAAGTGTCAATTGAAGGGTGTTTTTTTTTACATGCATTACCCTTCACTCAGGTGTTCATACATCTCATTGAGCTGTTGCTATAGATCATTCATGAACTCAGTGATGTCATTAAGCTGAATAATGACATCACTGAGCACTCTATTGATCTCACTAAGGTATCTAGTGAACTATCTGTGCAGTTCAGTGATGTGTTTTTTCTAAGCAGTGATATCTTTTACTGGCTGAGTGAGGATATTTTTACCACTAGTGATAAGTATAGTGAGTCGTAAGTGTTCAAGTGTTGATCGGTCAGTGACAATTTGTTGGGGGATATGGTCATGGGTCAAACTAATGAAGTGTTTAATCTAGCGACTGGGCTCATGAATCAAACTATAAAACCTTGCATTTCGTCTGTGAGTTACAGTTTATAAGTTTTCTATTTAGCCGGTCAATCCGTAGGAATACGTATATAGCTAAAAAAAACAGATTAATTTGTTCATAAAAGCAGCTAATTAAGTAATGCTGTCTACTATGACTGACAAATTACTGTAAGACTTAATAATCAAGCTCTTATTGAGTCTATTAAATTGTTTAGTTGGATTAATGACTTATTTATACGTGCTTGTAAACTTTATCAAATGTGCATTTGAATTGTTCGTTTTAATTAAGATATAAGTTACTATAATGCTTGAGTTTTAGTTGGCAAGAATGCTATGAAAGTAAAGTCGTGTAAAACCAGAGATCGCTTATTAATGGCAGCGAGTCGTATTTTTGCTGAGCATGGTTTTCAAGAATCAACTATCGCAGATATTTGTGAACAAGCAGAAACTAATATCGCTTCGGTTAATTATCATTTTGGTGATAAAGAATCCCTGTATCTGGAAGCTTGGCGCTATGCTTTTAATCAGGAACTTAATCTGTATCCTTCTGATGGTGGAGTCTCTGAGGATGCGCCAGCTGAACAGCGTTTGGCAGGCAGGATTCGCTCCTTAATTGCACGTGTTGCTGATGAAAACTCCTATTCATTTGCTATTATCAACAAAGAAATGGCGCAGCCTACACGTTTACTGGCTGATATTTTAGAAAAAGAAATTAATCCACAGCGGTTGAAAATGTTGGCTTTATTAAAAGAATGTTTAGGGCAATCAGCTACCGAACAGCGTATTCAATATTGCCATACCAGTATCATGGGCCAATGTTTTCAGTTATTGCGTTTAAAACATATGCAAAGTGCTAAACATTTTCCTAATTATCCCAGTGATTTAAGCGACAGCAGGGCCTTTGCTGAACATGTCGTACAATTTTCCTTAGCTGGTATACAAGCGATTCGCTCTCAACATCTAACCTAAATCATCCACATGAGCCTAGATAAACAACCTGAATTAACATCAGTAAAGTCTAAACGTAAAACGTATATCGTCACCGGTATTTTGATTTTAGTGGCCGTAATCGCTGCTGTTTATTATTTTAAACAAGCTTCGGAGAGTCCAGATCAGCAAAGTCAAAAGTCTGAAGGTAAGCGAGATCATGGTGAAGGTAAGCGTGGCAAAGGTGAGGCTGATGCGCCAATTGCCGTAGCCATTGAAACGACCTCGCAGGCTGATTTCCCAGTTTATCTAACTGGCTTGGGTACGGTCACACCTTTACGAACAGTGACAGTCAAGGCTAGAGTAGATGGCCAACTTATGAAAGTTGTGTTTACTGAAGGCCAGATGGTTAAGGAGGGCGATTTATTAGCAGAAATTGATCCACGTCCTTATCAAGCTTTATTGATGCAAGCAGAGGGCCAGTTGCAACGTGATGAAGCCTTACTTAAAAATGCCCAGATCGATTTAGTCCGTTATAAAACCTTATTAGAGCAAGATTCTATTGCCGCCCAACAGATGGTCACTCAAGAAGCTTTAATCAATCAAGACAAGGGCATCATAGAAATAGATAAGGGCTTGGTGGCTAATGCTAGACTGCAATTGTTATACACGCGTATTACCTCACCCATTACTGGACGCTTAGGTTTACGCTTAGTCGATCAGGGTAATATGGTTCATGCCAATGATGCTAATGGTTTAGTGGTTATTACTCAAATTCAGCCTATCTCGGTGATATTTACCTTACCTGAGGATAGAATTCGTTCAGTGATGAAAAAGTATCGCGCAGGTGAAGTTATGTCTGTTGAAGCTTTTGATCGCAGAGGCCAAAACTTATTGGCACTAGGGCAATTGTCGGCGGTTGATAATCAAATTGATACCACCACCGGCACGGTTAAACTCAAAGGTCAGTTTGCTAATGATGATAACGCGCTATTTTCTAATCAGTTTGTTAATATCAAAATGCACATGGATACCTTGCGTGGCGTGACCATTATGCCCACGGCGGCTATTCAACGCGGCATTATGGGAACCTTTGCCTATGTGGTACAAGACGATCAGACCGTGACTGTAAGAACTATTACCTTAGGACCTGTAGAAGGGGAGAAAGTCTCGGTAGAAACGGGCTTAAAGCCAGGTGAGCAGGTAGTTGTTGATGGTGCTGATAAATTACGTGAGGGTATAAAGGTTAAATTGATTACTAAGGAAAGCAAAGTCTCGAATGACGTAGCGACGCCTGCTGCTGGTAAAGGTAATCATAAGGGTAAAAATAAAAAAAAGGATCATAGCGAGTGATGCAAAAGTCATATTCGTTAACGCAGTGGAGTGCAACAGCTTCAGCTGTCGCATATAAAACAGCTAAAGCTGTTTTACTCCAGTTGCAGCTAAATTGTCTGGGTACTACTCGTGTGATTTTTTGATGAATCCTTCTAAGCTGTTTATTCTGCGCCCCGTCGCTACGTCTTTATTAATGCTGGCTTTGTTGCTAGTAGGCTTGTTGGCTTACCGTGAGTTGCCAATTTCAGCGCTGCCTCAGGTAGATTACCCTACCATCCAAGTCGTGACCTTATACCCAGGTGCTAGCCAAGAAGTGATGACGTCATTGGTGACTTCACCCTTGGAGCGGCAGCTTGGACAGTTACCGGGATTGAGTCAGATGTCCTCGTCGAGTTCAGGCGGTGCTTCAGTGATTACCCTGCAGTTCAATTTGAAGTTAAGCTTAGATATAGCTGAACAAGAAGTACAAGCAGCGATTAATGCCGCTACTAATTATTTGCCTAATGATCTGCCTATGCCGCCGGTGTATAGCAAAATAAATCCAGCCGACGCGCCTATTGTTACCTTGGCGGTGAGTTCGAAAATACTGCCGCTGACCAAAGTGGAAGATTTGGTGGATACCCGTTTAGCACAGAAATTATCGCAATTATCAGGGGTAGGCCTGGTGACTATCAGTGGCGGTCAAAGACCTGCTGTTCGTATTCAGGCTATCCCTTCGGCGTTGGCGGCCTACGGTCTTAGCATGGAAGATTTACGCTCAGCTATTACTAATACCAATGTCAATCAACCTAAGGGCATGTTCGATGGTGCAAAGCGTTCGGCTATTATTGATACCAATGATCAAATCCGTTCAGCGTCTGATTATAGCGCCCTCGTTATCGCTTATCGCAGTGGTAGGCCAGTGCTGTTATCGGATGTAGCAGAAGCCAGTAATGATGCCGAAAATGTCAGATTGGCGGCTTGGGCGAATGGCACGGCAGCGGTGATTGTGAACATTCAGCGTCAACCGGGGACAAATGTCATTGAGGTAGTCGATAGGATCAAAGAGCTACTGCCTAAATTACAAGAATCTTTACCTAATGGTCTGGATGTTGCCATTTTAACGGATAGAACTACAACTATTCGTGCCTCCGTGGACGATGTGCAAACTGAATTATTGCTGGCGCTAGCCTTAGTGGTGTTGGTTATATTTTTATTTTTGCGTAATGTCTATGCCACGGCCATACCCGGCATCGTAGTACCCTTGTCCTTAATCGGTACTTTCTCCGTGATGTATTTGGCTGGCTTCAGTATTAATAATTTAACCTTGATGGCGCTAACCATTGCCGCTGGTTTTGTAGTCGATGATGCTATTGTGGTGATCGAAAATATTACCCGCTACATAGAAAAAGGTGAAACACCTTTAAATGCTGCGCTTAAAGGTTCTGAACAAATTGCCTTTACCATTATTTCGCTGACGTTTTCGCTGATTGCCGTATTGATTCCCCTCTTATTTATGGGCGATGTGGTTGGGCGCTTATTTCGTGAATTCGCAATTACCCTAGCAGTCGCTATTCTAATTTCAGCCATTATCTCGCTGACCTTAACGCCGATGATGTGCGCAAAAATGCTGCGGCCACAACAAACTCATCAACAAAAAGGTCGGTTTTATAGTGTTAGCGGACTATTTTTAGATCGGGTCACCGCCTATTACGCCAAACTATTAGATTGGGTGTTACAGCATCAACGTACAACATTATTGGTGGCAGCGTCAACAATGGCCTTGACGGTATTATTGTATATGCTAGTGCCAAAAGGTTTTTTTCCTATTCAAGATACGGGCGTTATCCAAGGTATCTCAGAGGCGCCACAAAGTATTTCTTTTGCGGCCATGTCTGAGCGTCAGCAAGCCTTAAGCAAAGTGCTATTGGCAGATCCAGCGGTGGAGAATGTGTCTTCATTTATTGGCGTTGATGGCGCGAATCCTACTTTAAATGCGGGTCGTGTCACGATTACCTTAAAACCGCTGGCGGAACGTGGCATTAAAGTCATGGATATCATCCGTAGATTGCAGCCACAATTGGCTGAAATAGAAGGTATCTCTTTATATCTTCAGCCTATGCAAGATTTAACCATCGAGAATCGGGTCAGTAAGAATCAATATCAAATGACTCTACAGTCTGCAGATAGAGCCACCTTGAGTCACTGGGCAGCTATTATGGTCACTGAATTGTCTAAACTACCAGAATTTGCCAATGTGGCTACTGATCTTCAAGATCATGGGCTGCAAGCTTATGTGGCTATTGATCGTAGCACTGCCAGTCGTTATGGCATCAGTATTGCCGCGATTGATAATGCCTTATATGATGCTTATGGTCAGCGCTTGGTCTCGACTATTTTTACGCAATCGAATCAATATAGAGTCGTGCTTGAAGTTAAGCCGGAATATCGACAAAGCTTGGATGATTTAAAAGCCTTACGTATTCCTACTGCAACGGGCATACAAGTGCCATTATCCACTTTAGTGACGATCACTGAACAAAGCACGCCTTTAGTAACCCAGCATTTAGATCAATTTCCCGCCGCCACGCTGTCTTTTAATTTAGCACCCGGTGTTGCTTTGGGGGAGGCCATAGCCGCTATCGAAAAGACTAAAGGACAGATTGGTTTACCCTTGAGTGTTCTGGCTGACTACCAAGGCACCACCTTGGCGTTTAGTGCTTCTTTGATGAGTACCTTGTGGCTGATACTCGCGGCTATAGTAACGGTTTATATAGTCTTGGGTGTGTTGTACGAAAGTTATATACATCCAGTGACCATTCTTTCGACCTTACCCTCAGCCGGTGTGGGCGCGTTATTAGCGTTAATCGCGTCGAACAATGATTTAGGCATCATCGGTATTATTGGCATTATCTTATTAATAGGTATTGTTAAGAAAAATGCCATTATGATGATCGACTTTGCTTTGGATGCCGAACGCAATCAAGGTAAGTCTCCCCGAGATGCTATCTATGAGGCTTGTTTGTTACGATTTCGACCCATCATGATGACCACGATGGCGGCTTTATTCAGTGCGCTGCCGTTGATGCTAGGCACGGGTGTGGGTTCAGAACTACGTCATCCCTTAGGTATTACTATGGTGGGTGGTTTACTTGTCAGTCAGCTCTTAACCTTATTCACCACGCCGGTCATCTATCTTGCTTTTGATCGCTTAAGTCGGCAATGGTCAAGTAAAACAATAGCTGCGGCTAACAGTAATAATAAGGATATCGCGTGAGCCTTTCGGCTTATTTTATTGCGCGTCCGGTAGCAACCACACTACTGACGCTTGCGATTACCTTAGCCGGTACGATTGCTTTTTTTCAATTACCAGTAGCGCCATTGCCGCAAGTTGATTTCCCTACCATTTCAGTGCAAGCCTCTTTACCCGGAGCCAGTCCAGAAACGATGGGTACTTCTGTGGCAACGCCTTTAGAGCGTGCTTTGGGGCATATTGCCGGCATCACAGAAATGACGTCGTCTAGCTCAGTGGGTAGCACCAGCATTACCTTACAATTCGATTTAGAACGCGATATTGATGGCGCGGCACGAGATGTTCAAGCTGCCATTAATGCCGCTATGCGTTTATTGCCCAGCAATATGCCAAGCAGGCCTAGTTATAAGAAAGTGAATCCTGCGGATTCACCGATTATGATCTTAGCATTAACCTCTGACACCATGACTCGAGGCCAACTTTATGATGCCGCTGCAACTATTCTGGCGCAGCGCATTTCGCAAGTTCAAGGTATAGGGCAAGTCAATATAGGTGGCA
>CAMDOP010000038.1 GCA_945903675.1 Crenothrix polyspora | reverse complement strand
ACTTAAAATCTCCATTTTCCGCATCGATGTTTCAATTCCAATCTTGATAAATGCATATATATATACTGACGCGAATTAAAATGCTATTTGAAATACAAGGAAGAAAACTTGAGGCCTTTCTGGATGTAGTAAATTACTTTAAGAAATATTACTCCGATAGCTATGCCGAGGATCATTAAAAAAATCCCATATATTTAACAAATAACCAGGATTTAACAATACATAACTGAAATACTTTACTTATTAAATATGGCTCGGCTTTGGGTCATATTTTTTGCCAGAATCATATTATTATAAATAAAAACAATAAATTGTTTGACTACACCTCATCCCAAGCCAAGGAATAATGAAATGAATAAGTTAAATCATATTAATCCTATAGACAGAATATTATCTAGTATTAAAGAAGTAAAAAAACATGGTGACAAAAATATGGGGTTATGCCCAGCACATAACGATACTCGACCAAGCTTAAGTATTGCTGAAGGCCATGATGGTCGAGTGCTCTTGTATTGTCATGCCGGTTGTAAATTTGATGAAATTTTGCGCACACTAGATCTTAAGCCATCAGACTTATACCGCCGCACAACTAATTCTGATATTGCAATAGTCTATAAATATCTAGATCAAAAAAATAAGCTAATTTTTGAAATAGTGCGCACGGAATCTAAGGAGTTTTATGTAAGAAGAAGATTAGGTGAAAAATACATTAACAACGTCAAAAATATAGAATTAGTCCCATATAATCTCATTAATCTTCTAAAGGCTATTAAAATTAATAAGTCTATTATATTAGTTGAAGGTGAAAAAGACAGTGAAAACGTTATCGATTATTTAGGTCTCACAGCAACCACCTTTGCATTTGGACTCAAATGGCAAGATTGCTATGCTCAATATTTTGTAGGGGCTAAAGTGGTAATTATTCCCGATAACGACAGACCTGGTAGGCAGAAGGCTGAATTAGTTGCTGCAAATTTGTATCCACATGCTAAGGGAATTAAGTTATTGAACTTGGCGGGATTACCTGAAAAAGGTGATATTTCTGACTGGATTGATGCCGGCGGAACAAAAAATGATTTAATTAATTTGATAATGAAAACACCGAAATGGCAGCCTTCTCCAGAAGTTGAGCTATCTGAAATTGATCAGATAATTAGAAATCGCGTGTTGGAACTCAACCAACGATACGCAACTGTGTTGTCCAAAAGTAATTTTATGATTGTGGAGGTGAACCGCTTCGATCCTTCTCTATGTCGTCATACTATTGAGCTTATGATGCCGTATGCGTTGAAGCAGCATTATGCGCATGACAAAATTATCATCGGCTATAAAGGTGAAAAGCCCATTTACAAAGATATCATTAGCGTATGGCTCGAACATCCTGAGCGACTGAAGTTTGAAGGAATAGTATTCGATCCTGGTAAAGATCACGGCGATAAACTCCTTAATTTATATCGTGGCTTTGCTGTTAAGGCTAAACCTCAAGGTAGTATCGAAATGTATCTTAATCATGTTTATGAAGTCATCGCGAATGGCGACACTAAGGTGTATGACCACTTAATTGCCTTGATGGCTGATGCCGTACAATTACGACCTAGACCAGGTGTGGCGGTTGCTATTTTGGGATCACAAGGTGTTGGAAAAGGCGTTTTTATTAACAACTTCGGGGCTTTGTTTGGAAGGCACTTTGTACATCTGACTCAAAGCAGTCATCTAACCGGTCGGTTCAATTCCCACTTAACTGAAGGTATGCTTGTTTTCGTAGATGAATCGTTCTGGGCTGGAGATAAAAGCGCTGAAGGTGTTTTAAAAGGCCTGATTACTGAAGACACACTGATGATTGAAGGTAAAGGGAAAGACGCTTATGTTGTCAAAAACCATAATCGTCTATTTATGGCGACCAACAATAATTGGATGGTACCTGCAGGAATGGAGGAACGTCGGTTCTTTGTAATGCGTGCTTCAGATAAATACCGGCAAAATCATGATTATTTCTCAAAAATCCAAGAAGAAATGGTTAATGGTGGCCGTGAAAAGCTTTTACATTACCTCCAGCAATATGACTTAATTGGGGTGAAGCTGGCTGACTATCCCCGCACTGATGAGCTGGCAAATCAGAAGCTTTTGTCCATGGATACTGTGCAACGATTTTGGTATTCGGTACTCCAAAGTGGTAAGTTGTTTAAGCGATCTCGGTTTGACGAAAACAAAATACTACCCCGATCATGGAAGGACAGTATCATTGAGAAAAATATCTTGTTTGCTGCTTTCAATGAGTTTCAACGCCAAGAGCCTTCTAAATGGAAACAAACCGCTATTAGCTTTGGCATTGCATTGAACAAATTGGTTCCAAATATTCGGGATAAGAAATTAAGTGGAGTAACCTGTTACGCATTACCTACTCTTCAGGAATGTCGTGATGAATTTGATGCTCGCACTAAGCAAGACTGGAAATGGCCTGTATGTTCTGAGAGTTAGTTGGTAACGAATGCTGCAGACTAAGAGGTTAATCTTCTTGGACTGCACCACATCGGCACCTCTCTTGTGGGGATAGTCCCTGCAAATCAATGCAGGTGGTAATATTTATCAATTTTTGACATGGTACAGCGCCAAACTTTGCAGTACTAATGGCATGAACCACGCACCAACCAAACTTAATATTGAATCAAAATTATTTTGCCCAAGACGCAGTTGTATTTACCATCAATCTTTGGATAAGAACATAACCAAAGACGGTGCCTATAAGACCAAAAATGATGGCGTAGTTCGACAAATGTTTATCTGCGGAAATGGAAAGCACCGCTTTTCTGAAACGGGTTATTGTGATTTATTTGGTAAGCATGGTAGCTTTAAAGAGTATGAACAAATGTGTAAATTAAGCTGCTACGGTTTATCAGTTGATGCCATAGCAGATGTATTGCTCAAAGACACCCGAACCATTGCTACATGGCAACGGGGGGTGAGTAAGAAAGCTAATGTATTTCATGATGTTATCTGCTTATCGATAACATTGACTGTGCTATTTATACAGATGGATGAATTGTGGTCGTTTTTGAAAAATAAGAATAGCCAGTTGTGGGTGTTTATTGGCTTCGAAGTCGATTCTCGCTTTTGGATGAACTTTGAGTTAGGCAATCGCACTACGCATACCGCAACCAAACTGGTGACGCGCATCAATCACTACATAGGCAAACTGTCTCGGGTTAATCCATTAAAGGTCACGACCGACAAGCTGGCAGCTTACAAAAATGCGCTACAGTCGGTATTCACTGATATAGATTATGTTTATCTGCAAATTGTTAAGAAAAGAGTAAAAATGCGCTTGGTAACCGTCAAGAAGTGTTTTGTAAAAGGAACTGAAGACGATTTTAAAGGAAAAACTCAAAATACTTCTTATATTGAGCGCTTTAATCTGACGTTAAGACAGCGAGTGTCTTATTTGCAAAGAAAAACATTGGGTTATTGTAAAAAGAAAGCAAACTTTACGGATGCTCTTTGGTTTAATCTCTATGAATACAACTCTCGGTGCCATCATAAAAGCTTAAGGCTGCCTCTTACAGTGCCTGACATGTCACGATTCCAAAAAAAATGGATACATCGAACGCCTGCCATGGCAATGGGATTAACTCAAGAGGCATTTACTTGGAGATTCTTATTCGTGACACCTATTCCGGTAACTCATTGATAAAAAACAACCTGCATTGATTTGTAAGGACTACCCTTGTGGGAAAAAGCCCTATAAATCCTTCAGTTTATTAAAAATAATCATAACTTTCATAAGTTGCATAAGTTAAAAATCATTCAGTACATTAAAAATAGTATTTTTTTTTACGTATTGAAAAAGAAAAAATTGCTGTGTAACTTATGCAACTCATTCAACCGCTTTAGATCTACGCACCAATTACACTTAACTTCGCTAAGGTGTGTCGCGATTATTTAATTAGAGTTCACTCAAAAACGCAGAAGCCTAGAGTTCAAATAACCATTAACCTGACTGACGATGAGATGCTACGTATTGTCTTTTCTAATAAAGATCTAAGAATTTGTTGGTATACCGCTTAACTATTGTGGGCACAAAAAAATCCCGGAGCAGTACCATCAAGTTCATGTCGAAGAAGATACTGTTTATAGACGCTTCAGAGATTGGAACTGCTTTAGCTTGAATCTGGTTGAGTGTTATTGTTACGTGAGCTATAACATTTCAGATAGTTTAATGCATCACTTTTTATCGTGCCATTATGAGTGGCGTGATACCTGATTTGCGTGCCATCTAAAATGGCGCGATAATGCAATACACCCAACTAATCGACATGACAATGCCAAATATCAACATCACCCATGAACTTGATCAGATTGTTGAATTGATTGCTAAGACTCCTCACGGTATTGGCTTAGACGCTATCGCTAAGACTATAGATAGCACTAGTAAGCGTACACTTCAGCGGCGATTAGCAACACTAATATCCCAAAAACGCATTACCGCCGCTGGCGTAGGTCGAGCTCTCAAATATTTAATTCCAGATGAAACTACAACGTTAAACAGCTCTTCCAATGACGATAAGTCTGAGCTAGTGGGTGAAGTTTATGTACCTTTATCAGCCGAAGCTCAGGAAATTAAAAACTATGTCAAAAAACCACGCCAACAACGTAGGCCTGTAAGCTATAAGACTGACTTCTTAGAGCAATACCACCCTAATCAGACTTATTATTTACCGGCTGACATTAGAGAGCAGTTGCATAGCTTAGGACGATCACCAGCTGAAAATACTCCAGCTGGTACTTTTGCTCGGGATATTCTTAACCGATTACTGATTGATTTATCTTGGGCCTCATCTCAATTAGAAGGAAATACTTACAGCCAACTTGATACCGAAAGATTGATTGAGTTTGGTCAAGCCGCAGAAGGTAAGGATGCAATGGAAACGCAGATGATCCTTAATCATAAATCTGCCATTGAGTATTTGGTCATGAATATTGATCAAACCGATGTTTCTAAAGAAACCATCATTGCACTACACGCTTTTTTGTCCGATGGTCTAATGGCTGATCCTTTAATGTGTGGGCGTATTCGAAATCGAGCGGTTGATATTGGCGGCAGCGTTTATCTGCCTATTGCATTGCCTCAGCGCTTAGAAGAGTTGTTTGGTATCGTTATAGATATGGCAGCCGAAATTATTGATCCTTTTGAACAAGCCTTCTTCTTAATGGTACATTTGCCCTATCTTCAACCTTTCGAAGATGTGAATAAACGTGTTTCAAGGTTGGCAGCAAATATTCCGTTAATTCGCCATAATCTATGCCCGCTGTCTTTTATCGATGTACCACAACAAGCTTATGTCGATGGCATGATTGGTATTTATGAGCTCAATCGGATGGAATTATTACGTGATGTTTTTATCTGGGCTTACGAAAGATCTTGTCAGCAATATGTGGCAGTCCAACAGCATTTAGTGCCACCGGATACCTTTAGGCTACGCTACCGATTACAACTAAGTTCCATAGTTGCAAGCATTATCAGAGCTTGCAAACCAGCAGAGGTGAGCAATGTTAGTCTACTAATGCCAGAAACAGTGCTTGAGGAAGATCGTGAGCGGTTTGTTAATTTGGTCATTGCAGAGTTTCAACATCTGCACGCCGGTAATGTGGTTCGTTTTGGATTGAGACCGCTAGAGTTTGCGGCTTGGCAAGAAAATAACAAAATATGAGCGTAATCAGATAGTGTTGAATGAAACTGACGTTCATTTATTTTATTATGCAAGACCTAAGCGACATTTTTAGACGCTATCAATTAATTATTTAAGATATATAAAATCATAGCTGTCGCTTAGGTAATGAGTGGTGTCTTACTACTGACTTATAGCATTAACGTTAATATTCCGACGGTAATAACAAGGTCGTTATCCAGCGATTCGCCTCAGTAATGACCCAAATATTGACCGATGGCGTTATTTGATACGACGAAAATATCCGGCTACCTCGATGAACGGCCTCGTCATTTACAGTTTTGTCCTCGTCGCATAGGTCGCCCCAATCGCCATATTGATGGCGGCATATTAAGCTGATTGGTAACACACCCGTCGTTTCAAGCGCCTCAATAGCACCGGGTGTTGCCACGATTCTGCCAAGATCAAATAAGTTGTTTTTATGTGAATTCATGTGATATTCCTAAAGGAGTTTATGGATTAACACCAAGCTAGTTACGTTCTATGACGTTGCTAGCAATTGGTTAATGACGTGTTCTTACGGTTATTTTGTTGCAGTGTTGCAGTTGGAAAGTGTTGAAGTGAATGACTGTTATTTTGAAAGTTGTTGCACCGCCTTTTGCTGGGTTTTACTTGAGCGAAAATCATAACGGGCGGTAGTTTGAATATCTTGATGCCCCGCCAACTGTCGAGTGGTATTGAGGTCTACACCCGACTCAAGCAATTGTGTGACAAAGGTTCGTCTTAGATCATGGGGTCTGACGGTGTCGATTTTAGCCCGTTCAGCGCGTTGACACACAATGTCATAGACGCTTTGGCTGGCGAGTGGTCTATCCAATACGGAGCCCGATTTACTGATAGGATTAAATAAATAACCGGCTTGTTCGCCTCGCAACTTTCGCCAGTGACGCATTAGCAAACGGCTTTCAGTATTGAGGTAAGCAATACGCTGTTTGCCGCCTTTACCACTGTGAATATTTAATAAGCCCGTTTTGCTTTTGAGATCGGACATACTGATGGCCACTACTTCTGAACGGCGCAGTCCCGTAGCCAACATGAGCGCAATCAACGCATGGTCGCGTCTACCCGCGATGGATAGGTCTTTAGCGCAACTTCGCAGCAACTTTTGCGCCTCATGCGCTGTCAAGCTACGGCCACTGGGAAGACGCTGACCCCGTACCGACTTAACATTGTTTAATAGCATGAGTTGATCAGCTTTGATTAAGCCAAGATTGAAGCAGGAGCGCATCACGCCCCGTAATGCGGACAGCGCCAAATTAATGGTATTAACAGCTTTACCTTGTTGGCCTAGCGTACTTCTAATCTGCGCCAAATGCTGATATTCAATCATATTCCAAGGCATTGTTTCTAAGGGCCCATCAAAGCCCAGTAACATAGTTGAACTGAGTAATGAGCTTTTCATCGAGCGGCGACCAGTGGGTGCCAGACTCTCTAAATAAACGCTGACGGGGTTAGTTTGATGCTGTTGAGTGTGGATATAATATTGGTCAAACTTAGATTGAAGTTGTTGTTTGCTTAAGGTCATAATAGTTCCTTAGAAAAAGTAAATAAGGATGAGTTTTAATTTAATTCAGTCCGCCCCAATCGAACTGAGCTGAACCTGAATCAATTAAATTGGATCTGTTTTAGTAGGATTTTTTGAAGTGTTGTTGCTTGCTTTATGACTAACTTAAAAGTTAAGCCGACACAGGTTAAGTTGAAACATCACCTGTGTAAATGTTCATTGTCACAAGTAATATTTTTTACAGATCTCCCTGTTCAGCCATTGACGTTACTACATCCCCGCCGACAATAAAATGATCCAATACAGTGACATCAATCAACGCTAAAGCCGCTTTCAGTCTATGAGTAATATCAATATCGGCTGCGCTGGCGACAGTGGCGCCTGAAGGATGGTTGTGCGCAAAGATGACGGCAGATGCATTCAACTGTAAGGTGCGTTTTACCACTTCGCGTGGATAGATGGATGACTCATTAATGGTGCCTCGAAATAACTCTTCAAACGCTAGGATCTTATGCTGATTATCCAAAAACAATGTCCAGAATGTTTCATGTTCAAGTTGTGCTAAGCGTAGTGGTAAATACGAAGCAGCTAATTGCGGATTGGTAATGGCATGTCCTCTGGCAAACTTATGCCGAATCAACTTATTTGCCATGGCCAGTATATCTTCGGCATTAACAGGTCGATTGGTGATGTATTGACCGACTTGTTCAGTGGCAATAAAACCTTTGTGTGAAATCATAACGTACTCCTAGTGAATGAATATTAAGAAAATATAAGATGGATTAAAACACTCGTCGCCTTTTCAGCGACTCTTCTTTAACAAGTAAGTTTGTGCTGGCAATAGCCAATGTCGCCTTTCAACGTGATCATTTTTCATGGAGCAACTACTCTGTAATACATAGTGAATACCACTAGAATCGTAAGCCACTAGCTTCGTGTCAGTAATCTCTCGAATAAGTGTCCAATGATGGTAATAACCTTCTAAGCACAGAAGAACAATCGTATTAGGTTGCTTTAGAAAATCACTTAAGGTCTGTAAATAACGTTGTTGACTAACACCGGGTTGCTGATGAAAGGGTTTGAAACGTTTAATGGGATAGTGTTTGCAGACGACGAATTTTAGGATACCGGCCAATTCATTGATGACAATGCCTTCGGTACAGCGATCAGCTAAAGATCCTTTGCTTTCAATATGTAGCAAAATCTGTCTAAACAAGGTCCTAGCTTGTAGACTAGATAAAGGACCGCACAGAAAATCGACAGCATTAACTAGCGCATATATCCCACATAAACCATCTAATGAGCCTTGTTGATAAGGTTTTGACATACATCACTCTAGAGCTTGAACAGTGACATCAAAAACCTTCCAGTCATAATAATGACAGAAATTTGCTTGCCAGATCTTGTATAAAGCGGCGCCGTCTCTAATCTGAAAATGACGACCCATTTGCTGAAATTGCGCATGACTAAAATCGAAATCTAGTTCTTTAGCTAATTCAGCATAATGGCCCTGACCCACATAGGTAAAGTCAGTGATGTACTGAATTTTCCCCAGGGCATCAACACTTATTTACACGGGATGGTAACCGCCTGTTTCTGCCTTATAATCTGGATCGCGAAAATTGATGATGACGCCTGTTGACGTATCGATGTCGGACTTTTCAATTTCGGTGGTGAGAATAGACACCAGCTTTTTACTGATGGCTAAAGGGTAACTTGTTTGTATGATTTTCATTATGTTTCTCCCACGGCAAGGCGCAGCCTAGCAAAGATATTTGCCAACTGGAGTTACCGATTTGATTAAATAATTTGAGAGATCAAATATCAGTCTGAGCTGATTTGATCTTGCTTTAAATATGATTGTCTATAAGACTGTTTGCAGCTTAATGATGATTGACTTGGTTTAAATTAAGTCAAGTATATATTAACATAAAAGCGCATTAATGCAAATAATTCTCATTTCTATATAAGTTGTTAATAAATTTCCGACTAAATCGTAAGTGAAATACTAAGACCTAAAAACATTTAAAACAGAATGATTCTATTGAGTCCGCATTCAGAAAAAAACCACGGAATAAAAAAAACATGAAGAAGAAGGGATTATAAGATTTGAAATTGATTTGGATATTCAAATCTATGCTTTTCAGCGCATCATTTTGGCGTTGATTTGTCGATTGACTTCATTTTGAATAGTTGTACATTGCTTAATAATGTCGGAGAAGGTGGGTTGATGTAGCGCTAGTAAACCATCTGTCGCCATTGCGTTGTAATCATTTTCCAATGCCTCAAGCGAATCCCCAGTTGGTATGAGTTGCAGCTGTCCATTGGTTGCAGCGAAATAATCGATCTTAGAGCCAGAGGCGTCCTTTTCTACGAAAAAGACGGACTTGTGTTCTGCTACTGACTGAGCAAGATTAGTGTTTGTGCAAGCGGCAAGAAAGTACTCAGATTGTGCCATGGCGACCAAATCATACCAGTGACGTGAATATAGCTCGCCCCGTAAGCGCCCTTGTAGACAATACACATGGGCAGCGGTCGCTTTTTCCCAGAACGTGCGCTCAGCTTTCATAACCTGAGGAAGAGCGGTTGGAAAAGTTACATCCGCTATCTCTGGTGCAATATCACAAGTTACTGATTGTACATGGTGGGGCTCGCCTGTGGCACGGGCACCAAACTCAAGTTGTATCTTGGGTGCAGAATAGCCAGTGCCGGTTTTCACCGCTGGATATGCCAGAATCAAAGTGTCGTTTTCCTTTCCTGCCAATGTTAACGATAAATCCAGACCAGTATTTAAAAAAGCAGCTTCAATGACTGGTTCTACTGTAGCTTTAATCCATTCTGGCAAGCGGTTGCGTACTGCGCTGCTGATCTTTTTCTCTTGGCTTGATGTTGCTGGAATCGGATTACCTTGGGCTAAAAGATCAGGCACTAGTTCACGGATGTCATAAGTCAGA
This sequence comes from Crenothrix polyspora, assembly GCA_945903675.1. Lineage (GTDB taxonomy): Bacteria > Pseudomonadota > Gammaproteobacteria > Methylococcales > Methylomonadaceae > Methylobacter_C. The sequence continues at coordinate 5,786 of CAMDOP010000038.1, read as the reverse complement.
TCAATATCTTCAGAAAATCGGTCAATGATATAGTAAACCTTGGATAAAGAAGTGCCGCCTTTGAAAGTGAGTTTACTCGCTAATTGAGATTCATAGATGGCTGCCAAGGTCCAAACCACCCAAATATCTTTTTCGAGTAAATGTGCGGGTCGTCCGGTACGACCGGCTGCAAATTCAAGCGCTTCAGCTTGATCTGTACGGCTGAGTGAAAACCAAGATTCAGCCATGTGTCATCATCTCTTCACTTACGACTCGTGCCATCCAACTGGGTAATAATGCCCTCACAGCACGCAAGGCTTCCCATTCAGATTCTGGCAGTTTTTCTCGAAGTGTCTTTAGTGCAGTTGAGGCGACTTCAGGGCCTAACCAAGATAAAGCTCGTATAGTCATGCCAGCAGGACGATTACCTAGTAATAATTGCCAGCGATTAGCATGTTTGAGCTCAATGACTCGATTACCCAAGTGCAAAATGCGTGATGGACCTGATGTGAAGAATATTTCTCGTGTTTGTACTTGAGTACTCAGGCCTAAAGCATTGGCATCGGCAGCACCATTAGCTACCACTGTTTCACCACAACGGGCTTCGATAGCTATAATTATGGATTCAGTAGAAGGGGGGCGTGTGCCGAATCGGCCTTGTTGCGGGATGACATAGATGCCACGACTCACACGCATTAATTTGCCTTCTTGAGCTAAGCGCGACAAGGTTTTGTCGACAGCAGAACGTGAGCCCAAATGTAAAAATTCTTTGGGTGAAAGTAACCCGCCTTCAGGTAACGCCTGGACGGCAGATAAAATATTTTCAGCAAGATGACTCATGGCAATACTCCTTTGTCAGAAGTTTACAGTTATTTCTGACAAATTTCAAATGACGTTATAGGTCTATTTCTCATTTAAAATCAAAAAACCAATTTAAAATAGATCCAATGAGAGATGATTAGCGTGAGCTGATGCTAATCATCAAGCTGTCGCAAAAGCCTTTGTGCAATTATTTTTCTACGATCTTACTTTTTTATATTAATTCATGCATAGATCAGTTAAGGACTGTGAATAAGATTTTATTGCGTTGTAAAATATTTGCCGTAGTTACCAAAAAAAATCAGTATCACTTAGTTTGTTTATGGATGAGGTCGCTCTAAAGTCTTTCTGTTAGAATAAGTTTAACTCTAAAAATAGGTAAATGGTCATGCAACTGACACTCGAAATTCCAGATCAATTTCTACAAGGACACAATCAAAGCCAAACAGCTCAGCAAATCAAGCTTTATGTGGCCTTACTGATGTTTCAATCGGGTCAATTGTCGCGAGGTGCTGCATGTGAATTAGCAGAGGTAGATATATATGATTTTTTTACAGCGTGTAAATTACATCATATCAGCGTGATTAATACGACAGAAGACGAGATAGAAGCTGACGTATTACGTTTCCAGCAACGGTTTCATTAATGATTGTCATTGCTGATAGTTCAGCATTAGTTGCTTTATCAATTTGCGAATGCTTACCGATGCTAGATGTATTGTTTACAGAGGTTAAAGTTCCTCAAGAGGTCTATGATGAAGTTTGCATTGCAGGTAAGCCCGAGTCCCAAGTTTTGTCAGCTTATCTTCAAGGAAAGATTTATAAGACAGATGCCGGCGTTTTCATTGAAAAAGCCGATGGCTTAGGAAAGGGTGAGTTGGCCGCTATCAGTTTATACAAACAGTTATCTGCAGATTTGTTACTTATTGATGATGCAAGGGCAAGAAAGGTGGCTTACCTTAATAACTTAGAAGTTATGGGTAGTCTAGGTGTGCTATTACTGGCTAAGCAAAAAGGTTTAATAAAAGTTATTAAACCTTGCATCAATAGGTTGCGTAGTTCAGATATTTTTATTAGTGAATCATTGCTTGAAAAAATACTGGCTATAGCTAATGAATCTTTTGTTTAACTACCAATTAAAAATGATATGTCCTTATAAGTTTACATGTGATTAGTGTTTACCCAATTTTAGTTAAACTACGGCTAATGGCCTTAGTCAGTGGTTGTAATGTGCTTTCTATTTTAGAAATGATCTACTTTTAGGTGTGTGTAATTCCAGTGTAATTGTGCACAGAAAAGAACTGATTTTTAGGTAATATTCGAGATATTAAGCAAGCATTAATTACACACTTATGTTAATAAAATCAATAATATGGGAATGTTAAGGTATTTCAAGGAACTATTGATCATTACACTTTTAATGCGATGGTCGCGCGTTCGAATCGCGCACGCGCCACCACAAAATAATAAATGAATCAAGTGCTTACGATTAGTCGAAGTGCTTTTTTTATGTCTTTTGTAGTGCGCCTCTTACCGTACTACAGTATTTGTGCTGTTCCTCATCAAATATTTCCCATTGCCATTTCATGAAGTGTAGTTTTAAACGACTGCTTAATAACACTGGTTCTTGGTGAGCCAAAATGAAATTATAAGTTTTATACGCGGCAATATTGACTAAAATCATTTTTGTTTTACTATCACTACTTTTGTAGCAAATGAGATTGTGAATATGACGATGCCTGTAAGAATTGATGAAGAGCTTTATGCGGCTGCTAAAAATGAAGCGCAAGCCGAACATAGAACCATTGCTGGCCAAATTGAGTTTTGGGCAAAAGTTGGTCGTGCCGCATTAGATAACCCCGATTTACCCGTAAGCTTCATTGCCGACTCTTTAATATCCATGGCTGAGCCAAGACAACGAGCGACTCCTTTTGTGCCGCGCAGCACAACAAATTAATTCGCATGTCGTATCAAGTATTCCAAACGGCTAGATTTGGATGGCAATATAAAAAACTTCATGATAACGTTGCTTGTGATGTCGATAGCACTGTCATTGAGGTGGCTAATAATCCGTTATTAGGGGAAAAGAAAAAAAGGTGATCTTGCCAATCTTTATGTATATAAATTCTACAGTAAAAATCAGCTATATCTATTGGGCTATACGATTGATGATTGTGTTCGTTTCGTCTATCTTGAAGTCGTTGCATCTCACGAAAATTTCTATCGTGATCTAAAACGAAAATAGATTGCATTCAATAGAATGAACGAAATCGAGTAAGCGTCTAACCGAGCCACATTCAAATTAGCCCTACAATCTGGCATCCTTTAGTTTTTAAAGGAGAGCATAAATGGCTTCAGCGTCTTATTGGCAAGAATTGATTGAATTGTGGGAGCGCAGTGGATTAAAGCAATCTGAGTTTTGTCGTCAACCCAACTTGGGTAAATCGACATTTTCAAAACGCGTTTCAATACACTGTAAAACAGCACCTAACATTAGCCACTTTCAGAGTTTGTTTTTAGCCGTTAACGTACCATTAAAATAATACAATAGTGATTTTACATGCTCAACCTTAATGCTATTGCTAGTTATATTTAGAAGCTACTTTACATTCAAACAAACGCTTTGCAGTTCTGCGTTGTCTTTTGGGAGACCAGAGTCTATGTCTAGTCCTGGAAAGTTTAAAATTTATATGGTAAGTAGGCTCTTCTGTTGTTAGTAAATATTTACGAACAAGTGATGCGAGATCAACTTTAATGATCTAGCGATGGCGCTTATGTCCTCAGGGCTTACAACATGAAGCCTTCTGATTTCGGCAATAAAATCCATAAATAACACCCAATGTTTCTCCGGCAAAATACCGGATCTTGACACATATCAGGGTGGAAAGTTTTCGACGCTGTTTGACAGTGCTATTAACTCAGTAAGTTTTGCAGATACCACCGCAGCGCTATATCAAGTCCTTCATTGATGTTGTATTTAGGTTTGTAGCCGAGTAAGCTTTTGGCTTTTGAAATATCAGCCTGCGAATGTTTGATATCTCCGGCACGAAAATCTTGGTGGATAGCCTTGAGGTTTATTAAGTGAGTGTATTGTGTTGCTAGGCCAGTTCTGATTAATTCGAATAATTGGTTAAGCGATGTTCGCTCTCCTACGGCTACGTTATAAATTTGATTGGCGGCTGATTCTGGCGCGGTTGCTGCAAGAATATTTGCTTGTACGGCATTGTCGATGTAGCAAAAATCACGACTGTTTTCTCCGTCACCATTAATTAAAACAGGGTTGCCTGTTATCATGGCTGCTACCCATTTAGGTATAACTGCTGCATAGGCGCCATTGGGGTCTTGTCTTTGTCCAAACACGTTGAAATATCGAAGTCCAATGCTTTTAAATCCATAATTATTAGCAAATACTTGTGCATATAATTCATTAACTAATTTGGTAACCGCATACGGTGAGAGTGGCGAACCTATTTTATCTTCAACCTTGGGTAAGTCAGGATGATCGCCATAAGTTGAGCTTGATGCGGCATAGACGAATCGCTTTACACTGGCGTCTCTGGCTGCTACTAATATATTTAAAAATCCAGATATATTATTTTCATGAGTATTAATAGGATCTGCGATGGAGCGAGGAACGGAGCCTAATGCTGCTTGATGCAATACATAGATTACTGATTGACAGGCTTCTCGACAAGTTTTTAAGTCCCTAATATCGCCTTCAATGAATTTGAAGTTATGCCATTGCTCCGTAGTGACTGATGTTTTGACTTGATCAAGATTATGCTGATAGCCAGATGAAAAATTATCAAGTCCTATGACGTATTGATTGTTTTTTAATAAGTGCTCTAATAGATTAGAGCCAATGAATCCTGCTGCACCGGTAATTAGCCAGCGCTCTGGTTTCTTTTGTAGCTGAGATAATACTTCTGCATAGTGATTCATATAATTTATTTCCTATAGCCTGCCATCGACTTGATCAGCAGGCAGAATATATTTAATGTCATAGAGCACGTGGCAGTCTTTGCCCAAAGCTCTTATTTTTTCTACTCCCATCTCGGTAAATTGCTTATGTTTAACCGCTAAGATAATGGCGTCATAGCTACCATGTTGAGGCGCCAAAAGTGGCGTGAAACCATAGGCTTGCTGAGTTTCTTTAGGATCAACCCAAGGGTCATAAACATCGACTATGGCTCCGTAATTATTAAATTCTTTTATCATATCTATGACTCGAGTATTTCGAAGATCAGGACAATTTTCTTTAAATGCTAAGCCCATGATTAATATCTTTGCTTCATTTATATGTATACGCTTATTCAACATCAATTTAATGATTTGAGTGACCATGTAATTGCCCATGCTGTCATTTAAGCGCCTACCCGCTAAGATGATTTCTGGGTTATAGCCTATAGCTTGTGCTTTATGAGTTAAATAATAAGGGTCCACGCTAATACAATGTCCACCTACTAAGCCCGGCCTAAAAGGTAGAAAATTCCATTTCGTACCGGCCGCCAATAATACTTCTTCAGTATCAATACCAAGCTTATTAAAAATTAAAGCTAATTCATTAATTAATGCGATATTGACATCGCGCTGGGTGTTTTCAATGACTTTGGCAGCTTCTGCAACCTTTATGCTGCTTGCTTTATGAGTTCCAGCGCTAATGATGCTTTTATATAAATTATCAACGGTATCTGCAGTGTCTTTCGTCGAACCTGAGGTAATTTTTAAAATATTAGTAACACGATGTTCTTTATCGCCGGGATTTATTCTTTCTGGACTGTAGCCGATAAAGAAATCGGTATTAAAAACTAAACCTGAAGTTTTTTCTAGAATAGGAACACAAATTTCTTCGGTTGCGCCGGGATACACCGTCGATTCATAAATAACGATATCTTGCTTTTTAAGAAGACTGCCTAGCAACTGACTCGCTTTTTTTAGAGGCGTTAGGTCCGGTTGCTTATAAATATTAATCGGTGTTGGTACAGTTAC
>CAMDOP010000037.1 GCA_945903675.1 Crenothrix polyspora | reverse complement strand
TTTGTTTAATCACGTATCCCCCAGCCTATCGAGTTCCCATGAAATCAACTGATCATTCTATAGTTCGCACTAGTTTCAGCGCCTTATTGGTATTATTTTTATTTTCGTTTTTACTAGGCAGTTCTACTGCTTGGGCTAAAACCCAAAAGCCAGATGCTATCAGCAAGAACGCTACCTTTGAGCTTAATAAAGAAGGGCTACAAACAAAAATAGAAGCCATCAATAGCCGGCAAGGTTTGGATGAGGCCTTAAAATCTAAGCTATTGTCGGTCTATCAAACAGCGCTAGATAACTTAAGTAATAGCGCTGATTATACTGCGCGTACCAATGATTTTAATTTAGCTATCAAGCAAGCGCCTGAGTACACCAAAAAACGCCTAAAAGATATTGAGCAAATAACGGCTAAGATCGCTAAACAAAAACCTGAAGACTTTAATCGGATACCCACAGAAGAATTAGATCAACGCTTAATTATTGAAAAAGGTAAAGTCAGCAATTTAGACGAGCAGCAAAATAAACAAGAAAGTGAATTGCTGCTGCAACAATCACGTCCTCAGCTAATACGTACTGAAACAGTGATTGCCAGACAAGACATAGAAAGCTCACAAAAGAAATTAACCCTGCCTGCCGATAGAGCCAGTACGACCTTAGAGACCGAAGCGAGACTGGCCTATTTAAAAACGTTGATTGAAGCCCGTACCGCCGAGCTCAAGATGCTGGATATAGAAGCGATAAGTAACCCATCTCGTGTAGAACTCCTTAAAGCCGAATTAAGACTGCTGGAACTACAAAAGAATGCTCTGATCCCTGTAATTACTACCATAGACAATTTGTTAACAGAGCGCCGTCAGCAAGCCGCACAAACTATGGAAAATGCGCTGAGTCAGGCTGAAAGCGAATTAGCAGGAAAGCACACGTTGATTCAAGACTATACCCGTGAAAACATTCAATATAGTCGTGATTTACAAGCCATCGCCACAAAAATTGATAGCTATACCGAGCAAAAAGCCAAGCTAGATCTCCTAGCCAGCGATTTAGACAGCGACTTTAAGAATGCAGAAAAGAAAATTAGCTTGGCTGGATTAAGTCCTGCGCTGGGTAAGATACTGCGTGAGCAACGTCGGAATATTACTAGTCAAGATCAATTTAAGTTGCAATCAGAAGCTATACAAGAAGAAACAGCCGGCACTAGTTTGGAGCAATTTAAAATTGAAGACCAGTTGAAACAGCTGTCCGATATTGATGCCAAGCTTAAAGATATTATGGAACAACAAGTCGATTATCAAATGCCCCCAGACCAGCGCATGATGATACAGGCAGAATTACGCGTCTTGCTAAATAGTCAGGATGATTTGTTGAATAAATTGTCAGTCGATTACACCACTTATTTACGTATCCTAGGTGACTTTGACTTTGCCAGACAACAAATGGCCGTAATTGCCAACAAGTTTGCGCTGTATCTGGATGAAAATTTATTATGGGTGAAAAGCTCTGACCCTATTAATATTCATTATATTGCCAGTTTGTTCCATTCGACTCAGTGGTTATTGTCGCCAGTAAACTGGATGTCTTTAATTAAAGATACTTATAGGATGGTGCGGGAAAGTCCATTCTTGATTGCCTTTGGCATATTGAGTTTTGTTTTAGTCATGCTCTATGAAAAGCAAGCCAAGAAACAACTGGCAGCCATCACCATTAAAACAAGGAAGCTGTCTACCGATAGATTTAACTACACCTTGCAAGCCTTAGCCTATACTTTAGTTCTGGTCTTACCCATACCGTTGCTGAGCTATTATTTAGGTTGGTTTTTGAGTGGTAGCCTGCATATCAGTGATTTTAGCAAAGCCATGGGCGAAGGCTTACAAAGTAGTGCAGCTCCGCTTATTTTCTTACAGTTTTTTTATCATTTATTTTCAGAGCAGGGTCTTGCTCGTAGCCATTTTCAATGGCAAAAATCCACAGTTACCCTACTACGTAAACAATTCTCTTGGATGCGTTTTATAGCAATCCCCGCTGTTTTTATTATGACCAGCACGCAAGCGTCACATTTTTCAGTGCATAGTGACAGCATAGGTCGCTTGGCGTTAATTCTACTGCTGCTGGCCATCGCTGTGTTCTTCGCCGTATTATTAAAGCCTAGTCGTGGGATTTTAGCAGATGCCATGAGCCAGAAGCCTGAGGGTAAACTTAATCAATTGCGCTATGTCTGGTATCCAACGATTATTGGTTTACCGTTGGTGATTATTGGTTTCGCAGCAGCGGGCTATTACTTGAGCGCCGTGGAATTGCAGCAAAAATTCATTATTAGCTTACGTTTAGTTTTTCTGGCCATTATTATTCATGCCTTAGTCTTTAGATGGTTGAACTTAATCAATCGGCAGTTGGCGCTTAAAAATGCTCAGAATAAACGTAAAGCCGCGTTGTTAGCGCAAAAGCACCATAGTGCCGGTAGTGATGAGCCTTTGGTCTTAGTTGATGAGCAGTTAGTCGATATTCCAAAAATAAATGCCCAAACCATACGATTACTGAATGTTTTTATAGCATTAAGTTTAACTATCGGTTTTTGGATGATCTGGAAGAATATTTTGCCAGCCTTTTCCTTTTTAGAGCATATTGAACTTTGGCAGCATAAGGTTAATATCGACAATCAAGAAAGCTATCAAGCCATCACCTTAATTAATCTGCTGCTGGCGGGACTGTATCTCTTTATTACGGTGGTTTCGGTACGCAATTTTCCTGGCTTGATGGAACTCTTACTATTTAGGCGTATTGCCATAGAAGCCGGTGGTCGTTATGCGGTCAATCAATTAGCGAAATATGTATTAATAACCATTGGTTTTATTAGTGTCGCAAATGAACTGGGCGGCAGTTGGTCGCAGGTGCAGTGGTTAGTCGCGGCGCTCAGTGTGGGGCTAGGTTTTGGTTTACAAGAAATATTTGCCAATTTAGTGTCGGGGATCATTCTGTTATTTGAAAGACCTATACGGGTCAGTGATACCGTGACTATAGGCGATATTACCGGCACCGTCAGTCGCATACAGATGCGCGCGACCACGCTCATCGATGCGGATCAAAAAGAGCATGTCGTACCAAATAAAACTTTTATTACCAGTCAGCTGGTTAATTGGAGTCTTTCTGATGCTATTACGCGAGTAGTCATACCGGTAGGTATTGCTTATGGTTCTGATGTCGATCTTGCTCATAAAGTCATGTTAGACACCGTCATGTCTATGCCAATGGTGCTTGCTGATCCTGAGCCTTGTGTTTTAATGGTTGGTTTTGGTGACAATGCCCTAGATTTTTCCATACGGGTATTTGTGAGTGAAGTGATTAATAGAATGCCGGTCACTCATGAAGTATATCGACGCCTAGAAATCGCTCTGCGAGAACATAAAATAGAAATTCCCTTTCCGCAGCGGGATATTCATATCCGGTCGTCAGCGATCGATGTGAATATTTAAGGGACTGAATGCCTGTAAGTACAAGAGTTAATCCCGATTCATTTTAGGTGCCCGACCAGTTATAGTGGTTTGGAGTGTGTGCAAACAGCTTTATCGTTTGCCCACCACAAATCGATCTGTTATGTAGGACTGATGTTACGCAGTCACAATGATTTATAAAAAACACATAATGAGGTCGCTATCGCGACGATGTGTTAATCGGGTATTCGCACCCGAAGGCGAGATACTTTCTTTTGCGCAGCCTTTAGAAAGTATCCAAAGAAAAGGCGGCTCGATTGCCGCTTCTTCCTGCCCTCCTACCAACGCGAGGCATCCATGCCGCGCCCCTTCGGGCTGATCCCAACAAAACCTGCGGTGCTCGGCGCGGCAAACGAGAGTAAATCGACGTTACTAATCGATCAGTTATGTAGGGTGGATAAGCTTGCGCATCCACCTTAGATGCCAGATGCGCAAGCTTTCCGGCCTACTGCCCACAGTTAAGCGAAAACAGTTTATGGTGTATTGTGCTTCAGCTCAGCATTTTAAAACAGCTGAAGCTGTTTTACTCCAAACACATAGAATTACTTAATTCTGTGGCCATGTCGCATATTCTGGCAACGATAATAGTCAGCCTTTGTACACTTAGCTCAGACAAATGGGGTGAGGTCTTGTACAATATCAACAGTTTAAACTTTAAAGAGACCAAGACATTGAGCGCACAAAAACCAGATAGCTTAAATTATAAAAGTGCCGGCGTAGATATTGCCGCAGGTAATGAATTAGTTGAGCGCATCAAGCCTATTGCCGCAAGAACAAGAACCGCAGGCGTTATGGCAGGCTTAGGCGGCTTCGGTTCAATGTTCGAATTGCCCCTAGATCGTTATAAGCAACCTATTTTAGTTTCAGGCACCGATGGTGTCGGTACTAAGCTAAAATTGGCCATAGATTTAGGTATACATGATACCGTGGGTATTGATTTAGTCGCCATGTGCGTCAATGATATTATTGTGCAAGGTGCAGAGCCTTTATTTTTTCTGGATTATTTCGCGACGGGTCATTTAGATGTCGATACCGCGGCAGCGGTGATTGAAGGTATAGGCAAAGGCTGTGAATTAGCCGGTGCGGCCCTAGTCGGTGGTGAAACCGCTGAAATGCCTGGCATGTATGCTGATGGTGAATATGATCTGGCCGGCTTTTGTGTCGGTATCGTCGAAAAAACTAAAGTCCTAGACGGCAGTAAAGTCAGCGTTGGTGATAAGCTGATCGGTATTGCTTCTTCTGGTCCGCATTCTAATGGTTATTCTTTAGTCCGTAAGATCATAGAACATAGTCAAGCTTCATTGAGTGATGACTTTAACGGTGAAACCTTAGGTAAGACTTTATTAACGCCGACTAAGATTTATGTTAAATCATTATTAGCCTTATTAGAAAAAGTCCCTGTCCATGCTTTCGCGCATATTACCGGCGGTGGTTTAACCGAAAATCTACCGCGCGTATTGCCCACGGGCATTAATGCGGCCATTGATTTATCGTCATGGGCTTTTCCTGATATTTTTGTCTGGCTACAAGAGCAAGGTAATGTCGCTTTGGCGGATATGTTGACCACGTTTAATTGCGGCATAGGCATGATCGTTTGCGTAGCAGCCGTTGATGAAGCCGAAACCTTAGCAACGCTAACCGCTTTAGGTGAAAGCGTTTATGTGATCGGTGAACTGATAGCCTCTGAAGGTCAAGCTACCGTTATTTATAGCTAAACAATATTTAGGCTGCCAATCTAAGACGGGACACTAGCTTAATCGTTGACTTTTAGACAGGGTTCTTTTAAGAGCAGACAAAAGGTAAAGGGCGAAAGCGAAGGGTTAAGCCTAGTATCTGCGCCGACTTAAGTTGCTAAGCTCCTAGACTTAATCTTTCGCCTTGAGCCTTTCGTCTGAGTTGAAGCGGTCCCGCCTTAAGTTGCTAACCAATATTTATACGCTGCACCCCCCTTATTCCATGATTTAGCAGAGGTATTGGCTATGACAATACCTCTGCTGCGCTTGATAAAACCTCCGTTGTGAGTCTCAATACCTGCGCTGTGCTTCATAATACCTCCGCGGTGAGTCCCAGTACCTTTGCTGTGCTTCATAAAACCTCCGTTGTGAGTCTCAATACCTCTGCTGTGCTTGATAATACCTCCGTTGTGAGTCCCAATACCTCTACTGTGGTTGCCAATACCTCAGTGCTAGTTCGTAAAACCTAGCTACACATTAATGGATGCTCAAATTCAATGCTCAATTTAGACATTCACTGTCACTTATAGACAGTGGCCGTTCATAAGCTTAAAAATTTCATAGAATAGGCTGCAGTTTTGGTGGGCGACTTTGCATAACTGATTCGCTAGTTGAGCCTTGATGGTGATATAAACATAATTCAATAAGCCGTCATACTCACTGGGAATAGCGTGTCAGGTGCTGGAGATGGCAGTCTCAAATATAGCTATGGCGTTAGTATTAGGGCAATCTCAATTGGAACGACGGGGCTTTGAAAAGTAGGTGTGCAAAAGTGAAATCACGGTCTTAGCATAGCCCCGTGTGGTCTTGGAAGTGATGAGCTAACAACCGAGAATTGTGCTAGTCTGAGTCAGTTACAGTAGGTTGGGCTAACGGCTCTATCGTTAACCCAACATTGATGCCGAGTAGTGTGGCTTGCGAAAAACAGGTAAGCTAAACTACACCGCTGTCCCGATTTAAGTTCGTAGCCGATAAATGGGAATCTCGCTAGTGCAGTTAGGCGTCTAAGGAATCATGCTAGCAACGCTAGTGTGACGAAAACCAGTTCTAAGGCCAGTAGCCGTAGAGCTTTAGGTTAAAGTTTCCCCGTCAATAGGTCTATGTAATGCTATTTTGTCCAGCTTGGCATGGTTGATAGACACCAATCTTTTAATTCTGCTCAACATTGCTGGTCAATACCGGTGGCGTCATTATCCGACTTAACCACGCTTCTGCGGTAGTCTGATTGATTTTCAATAGGGTATTAGGGAAAAAGCCGAATGCTAAGATCAGCAACGCTGATATACTTAATAATGATAGTTCTCGTGGACGCAAATCCTGTACCTGTTTGACGCTAGCTTGGGTCATAGGGCCGAAGAAGGCGCGGCGAGTAAAAGACAGCATATACGCGGCGCTGAGTACCGCACCGAACAGGATTGCGACGCTGATACTGGAATGTGCACGCAGGGTGCTGATGATCAATAATAATTCGGCAGGAAAGCCGCTGGTTCCGGGCAGACCTATGCTGGCTAGTGCATAGAGAAAATAAAAGCAGGTCAATCGGGGCATCACTTTAGCCAAGCCGCCCAGATGGATGACTTCGGTACTGCCTAAGCGATGTTGAATAAATCCCGCCACCAACATCAGGGAGCCTGAAATCATAGTGAAGTTTAATAATTGAAATATCGCTCCTTGTAAACCTTGTATATTCAAGGATGCGATACCGACGATAACCAGTCCTACATGGCTAATGCTGGCATAAGCCAGTAAGCGGCGTAGATTGGTTTGCTGCAAGGCAATCAGAGCGCTGTAAATCAGCGTAATGGCGCCGAGTATACCCAATACCCAGCTGTATTGAACGGCTGCCGAAGGTGCCAATGGCATGGCAAAACGGATGATGCCGAACGCACCGAGTTTCAAACCGGTCAAGAGTGCGGTTAACTGCGTTGGACCTTCTATAGCAACGGTTGGTAACCAAGTATGAAAAGGCACTAACGGCGCTTTAACTGCAAAGCCGAGCAGTAACAATAAAAATACCACCGCTTGTAAATGATCGGGCAAGGGCGTGGCTAATAATACCGGCAGGCTGAAAGTCAAATCATGGGGAATGCTGCCTCCTAGGACATTGGCATGATTGACCGCCAGTATAATAATGCCAAAAAGTAACGGCACGCCACCAAACAGCATGAACAGTGTATATTTAAGCGCCGCCCTTCGTCGCCCTGAACCTATGCCCCATAAGCTGATTAAGAAGAAAATGGGCGGCAGGGTCAGTTCCCAGAATAAAAAGAACAGCGCCATATCCAGCGCTAAAAATACACCGATAGTCACGCCTTCCAAAGCCAGTAATAAAGCAAAATGTAAGCGGCTCAGCTGTTGTACGGATTGCCATGAAGCGACGATGGCCATTAAGGTTAATAGCGCAGACATCGGCAAAAATAATACCGATATGCCATCTACGCCAATTAGATAGCTAATATTCAGGCTGGGTATCCACTCATAATGTTCGACCCATTGATAAGCATGGCCTGCGCTATTAAAGCACCAGACCACGATGATTGTTGCGATCAATTCCAGCGTAGCAAACAACAGGGCAAGGTTTTTTGCCAAACGGATGTTGCAGGTTAAGGCGACGGCAAGCGCCCCCAATAGTGGAATAAAAATAATCAGGCTTAACAGTGGAAAACTGGCATTACTCATGTTGGTCACCCTTAGAGCTGGCATCGGAGGGCTGGATAGGATTGCCCTTAGATATAGAGATATTGAGGGGGCTTTGTGCACCGTGCCTAGTAAATTGTTGCTTCATTGCGGCGGCATCCTGTTCGATAAAGTTCAGCCATGGCGAGGTGTAAAAACCGGTGCCGATCAGCAACAAGCAAATCACTGCAGTAATAATGCGTTCAGTCCAAATGGGGTGATGTGAGCAACTGTAGGGTTGTTTCGCGCGTTTGGGGCTGGCCATAAAAATCTTCTGAAAAGCCCATAACAAGAAGGCTGCCGACAAAACATTGCCGACTAGAATAGCGATGGCTAGCAGCCAACCGTCTTCTTCAATAACGCCTTCAACCAACAAATGCGCGGCGTCAAACCCAGGTGTACCGGGCATAACCATGGTACTTAGGGCCGAAATCAAAAACAGCAATGCCAAGGTGCCGTTACTATCAACCAATCCGCCAAGACGCGGTAAATATGAGGTGCGGGTGCGCTCGTAAATCAAGCCGACGCTAAACAATATGCCGGCAGTTGCCAGACCGTAGGCCACAGAGAGTAATAAACTCCCTTCTAAGCCACGCTCGTTAAAACAAAAGATACCTATGGTCAGCATCCCTGTATGACTGATTACAGCAAAAGCCAGTAACCGGCGAATATTAATTTGCATCAGCGCCAGCAGGGCGCCATAAAAAATACTGATGAGACTCAAGCTGATCACAAATCCAGACCATTGTTCGGCAACGCCTGGCACCATCGGCAAAATAAAACGAATGACCGCATAAATCCCCAGTTTTAAACCCACCAGAAAAATCGCTGCGCTGGCAGCCGTGCCTTGTTCAGCTAAGGCGGGCAACCAACCGTGAAACGGAAATAATGGCATGCGAATCGCAAAGCCAAAAAACAACAGCACAAAAATCAAGGCCTCATTGTGCAATGAGGCATTATGTTGTTTTAAGGTCAGCCAATCGAAGCTTAAGGCATGGTCTGCATCAATCAAGTTGAACGCCAGTAACAGAAAACCGGCCAAGGTCATTAGCAAGCCGCTGACCCAGTATTGCAATAATTTCGCGATAACCCTACGCCTATTTTGTCCGGTGCCTGCATGTAAAGTTAACAGCACGACAGGAACCAATTCCAGTACGCACCAAAACCAAAACTGCAGCACATTAAGGGCTACAAAAGCGCCGATCAATACGGTTTCATAACCCAGCAGACAGGCAATAAACAGCCGGTCAGTCACATGTCGGGTAAGTAAGGTATAAATCAAGGCCAAAAAAGTTAACACAGCGGTGAGTGGGATAAACAAAATATTCGTTCCATCAACGCCGACACGATAACTAAGGCCTGCAAAATGTGCCTGCTCAACCAGATGAATGCCTGGCTGAGCAGCATCGAAAATAGCTAACAGATAAATACTTAGGGCTGCGGTTAACAGGGTTCCGGCAAAGCCAAAACGCAAGGACACCTTCGATGACGGTGAAAGTAAGATGGCAATCATGGCTACTAACGGAACTAGCGTCAGCGTAGTTAGTAGAGGAAAGGCGGCCGATTCAGACCAGGGTGTAACGGTAATATCCATCAAAGCCTCAAAATGCAACTAGCAATGTTATAAACACAAACAACACCAAATAGCGGGGTCTAAGCACGGATTGTTCAAATCTATTGGCGATATGTCCAAGCTCACGCCCATAATTAAGTACATTTTGACCGATGCCGCGCAATACAAAATGTTCTTCAAACCAGTCTAGTATAGCCGCCATCCATTGCGTGAGCTTTCCTGCTAGGCCGCTGCTTAGTGCGAAGTGAGTTGATTCAGTATCTAAATGAGCGCCTATGATCTGTTCTTCCCGTTGCGCCAATGACGATATCGCTAGTATTGCGGGAGCAGGAGAGCCCATGATACTGTCAACAATATGATCATCAAAATAGCTTAGATCATGTGCTAAACAGCGCACGGGTTTAACCAGCAGCCAATCGGTAATGGGGTCCAGCCAGAACCGCTGTAGTGAAGTCACATAAAGCCAAGTGGGTATGAGGCGAGGGGCGGAATCAGCGTATAAGCCTTGCATATTATGCATCAGCGACGGCACTGACAGAAATTGATAGCCGCGAATCACCGCATGCGCACAAAGATGCCATCCAGCCAGCTGCCAAAAACCCAGACCGCATTCCATAAACATCAGACCCAATTGCCCAGATGTCGCAAAAATCAAAGAACTTTTAACATCAGTTTGAGTTAATCCAACGATAAATCCATACAAGGCGGTACTCAGCCCCACTATGGCTAATACCGTCATCGCCAAAGGCACCTGTTCAAAAATCGGCCTTAATAAAATGATTAGATAAACACCTGCATGTACCATGACCGCGCCGTAAAATACTGTACTTGAGGGTGTAGGTCCCTCCATGGCCCTTGCCAGCCATGGCGTAAAGGGTAGTTGCGCTGATTTTGCAAAAGCGGCAAGCGCAAAACATAAGGCAATCGCAGTGCTTTCAGTCTGCGTCATATGCAGCACAGCAGCATTGATAGCACTCCAGTTGAAGCTATCTATCGAGATGTAACTTAGGCCTGCGCCTAAGATAAATGCGGCGTCTCCAATACGATTGGTCACAAAAACTCGCGTCGCATGGCTAGCCGCAACGGGGCGATCATAGGCATAGGCGATCAAAAAATAGGAGCATAATCCGGCAATTTCCCATCCTATAAACGTAGTAATAGCGTTGCCCGATAACACCAGCAGCAATATAGCAAAAGCAAATAGATTCAGGAAAAAAAAGAACCGGTGATAGCCTTGCTCTCGGTGCATATAGCGCATCGAAAAGCGCATGACGATAGCGATTATGACCGAAAACAACGCGGCCAAGCGGACATTAAACCCAGTAGTGATAAAATTTAACTGAACATCTAGCATATCGCTACTCAGCCAATGCCCTATGGTGTAAGACCCAGTGTTTTTGCCGAGCACATCTGCTATCCATAAGGTCAAGGCCAGCAAGCAAGCTATACTGCTAGTCCAGCCTGCAATATAGCCAGTCTTAGTTTCGTCGGCTTCTCCGTTCATCATGCCAAACAATTGTCCGATGCCGATAATCCATGCCGCAACGAAAGGTAATAATGGAATTAATAGGACTATTGCATCCATTACACGACCCCACATGGTTCAGGTTGTTTAATTAACACTGGCGAGATTGGTAAGGTCTGATCTCGATAGCACTCCGGCGAGTTGTTGTAAATAGGCAGGCTCTTTGTCTCTGCTTGCCAAACTACAAAACCGGAGTCGGTTTGAAACAAGAAAATCTCGCCAGTATCTGGGTCTTTAGCACTCAACTGCACCCATCCACCGGCAACTAACTCTCGTATGCTTTCTTGACGGTGATAGATTTGTTCTAGTATTGCTGTTTTAGCTTCAACTAACAGCAAGAGTCGCATGGGTTCGTGGATTTCAATCATTTGCTTAGGTAATCCGGTACGTAAATCGCTACTGGCGCCTTCCATCACGCCAAAAAAACCGGTGACGTTATGTGGCACTTTAGAGCCGCAGCCAAAGCCCTCATTGTTAACGGTAGAAAAATAATATTCTAAGTTAATGCCAGCGCCCACAGGGCCGACTGCTAGCAAAATAACTTCCAGCACTTTGCCTTCGGGGTCTTGGCTTGGATCGTAGGAAATTAGAAATACTCGTCGATCGAAGAAGGCACCTTGTGTCAGTGAGCGACGGCCTACAACGGCCGAGGCATTAGTGGCGTGGCCTAATTCAGGCCGCACTTGGGAGAAATCAGCGGCGCGTTCTTGGATGTGTGCCAAGGCCTGTTCGGGTGTCGGGTTGCGGGGCGCTGAAGCTAGTCTTCGGCAGCGTTCGTGTGCAGACATGCGTTGGGCGTGCCCTAGTGCCTGTTGCAAGGTCTTTAAGCCACTCAAATGTTCACTGGGCAGCTGATCCAGATCGTACCAGCTGATGTCTTCATTACAGGTGTTATGTTCAGCGCCGATAAACCAAGTATCAGAAGCAATAGTGATGCCCGATTCTGCAAGCAGTCGGCGTATTTCAGGTCGATTAGCCATCGCCGCAAAAACCCTAGCATTAGGGCCACCGTGACGACCACTACAGGCGCCGCAATCGTACGCGGCTAGATGCGGATTATTCTGGCTCATTGAGCCATGTCCCATTAGCACTACCAATTTTGAGAATTGGTAGGTCAGACCCGTATTGCGTAAAAATCCAGCGACTCGGTTGGCCTGTTCTAGGTCAGTAAAGCCCTGTTTTGGATGTTCCTGTGTGGCAACAGCCTCATCAGTAGACGTAAACAATAATTGGGTTTTAACCCTAGGCGCGACCCGCTGGGCTAGGTTAAAAACCAAGCGTTTTTGAACTTTAGGAAACAGCGACTTAGCCAATAAAGCGACCAAGGTGATCGGTGCACAGGCATTAATAATCGGATGAGCCAGTAGTAAGTTATGGCGTAATTTTTGATGTGTCAGCTTTGCTAACCATTTGTTCAACTTACGACCACGCTGATGCTGGTCCAATATCGATTCATTGTCAGGTTGGGCGATTTCTAAAATCTCATGCACAGGTGTTACCACCACCGGACATAATGGCGTTAACTTGCTGTCATCTAGGCCTTTATAATTCATGGCAACGCCAAAAAACCCAGCAGCGCCCAGTGTCTCAATGGCAGGATTAAGCTCTTCAAGATGACGGCGAAAACTTTCCTCACGATCATCCATGCAAAAAATGATTTGCGCGTTGGGACGTAGTTTACGTTCTGCCCACCGGCCGCGCTGATGATTAGCATGCAAGGCCTGAAAAAAATCCTCACGGTAATGGTGTTCGTAAGCTATCAGCCAAACTTTACTGCGCTCGTTCAGAGGGAACTCATCCAGTACATCTAGCATGGCTTGCAAATCATTGGCCTCCAGTTGTTGCAGGTCAGTGGCATTAAGACCCAGATGCTGGCATAAACGAAACAAGCGCCAGCCGCTATTATGGGCTGCATGTGCCAGTTGTTTGTCGGCTAATGGACTGCTTTGCCAAGTCCAAATCAGGTCGGCAAGCTGCTGCCAATCAAGGCGGTCATAGCGTTCGGAACCCGCATGTAAAATCAGTGATTCTGCGCTGTGCGCCAGATATTCTGGTAAACCGTCCTGATACAGGCAGTTACGTACCATAAATTCCGACAGGTTCTTGCAAAAATAGCCATTAATAGCACTCAGCTTGGCTTCGATTTTCCAAGTGTCGCGGCATATCTGATTCAGCCATAAACGATCCAGAGTCAAGCGAATGGCCAAATAATCCGCCAGGGTTGGCTGGGCATCATTATCGGTATGGTAAAGGGGATGGTGCTGTCGCCAGTTAACCAGTCCTGACCAGCCGGGTATTTCCAGCGCCAGTCGGCGAAGATAGCCATCCCATTGTGCGGGTGGTATTTCTAGGTGTTTAAGTTGCAGAATAATGGTATCAAGAGCATCTTCGGGTAATTCGGCGATAATCTGTTGCCAATCCTGTAATTCATGTAAAAAAGGATTAGCGTCATAGCGAGCGGTCTCCCGCCAAGCGCCATAAAGACCTAAGCGACTACGCTCAGGCAGCTGCCATGCGGCTACGCCTTCATCAAGTCCCGATGCACAAAAACGTACCAATTGAGGCCTGATAGCGTCGAGAATGTCGGTGCCCGTCAAGGCCAGAATGAAACCGCGCAAGCTGATTTTTTCGCCGATTTCATTCAGCAAATTATCAAGTACCGCAGCCGCTTGTTGGCGCATGTGCTGACGTGTTATCGCCGAGGGAAGCTTGCCAGGCACAGGTGCTGCGGACGCGCCACTTTGATTATTTTTCTGAGGCTGTGATAACCAGTCTTCGGCCTGTTCAACTGACAAGTCCAGCATATTTTCGGGGTGTAAAGCGGCCTGTTCCAAGCCAAGCTTGGTTAAAAGACTTTCCCATAAATGACGGACAGCCTTGCTATCTGCTGTAAGTAAAGCTTGCGCTACGCTTTCAGGCACATCGGCCTGCACCACGTCCAATGCCGCTAACTCTTCTATTTGCCAGTTCAACTGACTGACACTCGTTGCCTGTAAATCAAATAACAGCGCGATGCGGTAAATATCCTGACGGCTGATGGTTCGATGTTTAAAGGTGCACACGATGTGCTCGGCCTGCAAATTAGGAGACCTTGCAAACGCGGCAGCCAAGTCGCGCTCATTAATGCGCCCCTGCCGGTAAATCGTTCTGTTTTGCTCTTCTGGAAGATAGCAAAAAAGGCCGGTCAAGGCTTCGAATTCAACTAAAGCCTGATCAAAGGGTAGGTGTTGAAAACCATGCAAGGTATTGTGATGCACGAAATCAAGGATGGGTGCCTGCCCAGGCAGCACATGATCAAGATGCTTCAGCGTAGCGCTTATTTGTTCGCGTAATTTTAAAGAAGACTCGTACATCGTTATTCCTGCAAAATTCTTTGGCTAATCACCGTGCTCATCTGGCTGATGGTGGTTGCTGATAAATCCAGTAAGGGGGCTGGAAAAAGGCCGAATAAGACAATGCCAGAGACCAATATTCCGGCTGCTAATAACTCTGGTGTTCTCAAATCTTCAAGCGTTTGCATCGACAGTTTAGTCGGTCCAGTAAATAACAGGCTGATGGTGCGGAGAGCATAAGCGGCACCGATTAAGATACTGACGCTGAAAAACATCATTAAACCCAAGCCCCAACCAAGGCTGGACATAGCACTAAATCCGCCGATTAAGGTATGTAGTTCGGCAATAAATCCGACCGACCCAGGCAAGCCTATTGCCGCCAACAGCGTTAAGGTCATGAACACTGCAAAGCGCGGCATCACCTTAATTAATGAACTGTAATCTTGGATGTTGCGAGTATGGGTGCGCTCATACAGCAAGCCGACTAGCAAAAATAATGCTCCGGCAATCAAGCCGTGAGCGGTCATTTGCATCACTGCGCCGATAAGGCCCATCTCATTCAAGGTCGCGATGCCCAGCAATACAATGCCCATATGGCTGACTGAAGAATATGCAACCATGGCCTTAAGATCGCTTTGCCGCCACGCCAATAGGCCGCCATAAAGCATGCCGAACAATCCCAGAAAAATCAAATACGGTTGCAACAGCTTTGCTGCCTCCGGCAACATCACGACTGCTCGGATCAAACCGTAAGCGCCCATTTTCAGCAAGACCCCTGATAGCAAAATACTGACTGGACTGGGCGCTTCGACATGCGCCAAAGGCAGCCAGCCGTGCAGCGGAAAAATCGGCATCTTGACGCCGAAACCGATCACAAAACCGAGCAGTACCAAAACCTGTTCAAATCTTGGCATGTCTTGCGCCGCCTGATGCATAGACGACATTAACGAACCGCCGTGCTCAAGGTCATACTGGCTAATCGCCAGCAAGCTAATCAGCATAAAAACTGAGCCACCCATGGTATACAGCACGAAGTTAAGGCTGGCTGCATGCCGTCGTTTACCACCCCAACGGCCAATTAGGAAAAACAGCGGGATCAAGGTGACTTCCCAGAAGATATAAAACAGTGCCCAATCTTGAGCTAGAAACACGCCCAACATACCGAATTCCAGTAGCAGCAGGCAAATATGATAACCCTTGATGCTGCTAGATAACGTGAAGGAGGCCAGTAAGGCTATCGAGGTAAGCAAGGTCGCCAGCACCAGCATCGGCATCGACAAGCCATCTATGCCTAAGGCATAAGCACTACCTAGTTTGGGATTCAGTGGGAAGTATTCATTAAACTGCAACTGGGTATCGTGCGAGTCATAAATGTGCAACAGCCAGCAAACCAATAAAAAAGCGATGGCGGCAAACAGATGTGCAATGTAGCGGATTAGCTGGCTATGCTGGCTGGGCGTTAAAGCCAGCAGTAAGACGCCAGCAGCAGGCGTCCAGAGCAATAGGCTGAGTATACCCATGATTTTAATAGTCCTTAAGCACTGTTGTCTGGTGGTTTAAAAAGTTAAATAATACGATAAGCTTGAGCAACGCAAAAATTAACCATCAAGATTTAAACCGTTTAGACGCGAAGTTTAACATTGTAAGCTTTCAGTAGCCTTTCAAAGTTTATCCATGTGTAGCGTAAAACCCCGTCTCTTCAGGCATAGTTATCGTCTTCCTGCTTCGATTGCTGGGATTTCGCTGTCGAGACTGTGAAAGTATTTATGTGGGAGAGGCTTTATATAAAAACCATGACTTACAAAATTAAATAGTTGTTTTTGCGTTATTTTCATAACTGACGTTACACAGTAACGTTGTTTTAGTCTCGTTTGCCGCGCCGAGCACCGCAGGTTTTGTTGGGATTAGCCCGAAGGGG
>CAMDOP010000036.1 GCA_945903675.1 Crenothrix polyspora | reverse complement strand
TTTTTTGTGCTCGAAATTGTTCAGCGCTGTATCAACAAGCACATCGAATTTTTATTACAAAAGACAAAACGGATCTTCATAACGCCAGTCAGATTAATGACGAAGGGTTATTTGAATTATTGGCATCTGAGTTTTTGAGCGAACTCTATATAACCTATAAATAAAATATTACATCAGAAAACATTATGAAATTATTAGCGGTAGAAACTGCAACTGAAGCGTGCTCCGCTGCTTTGTTTATAGACGGGGAAATCACTGAGCGTTTTTCTTTGACGGCAAATGAACATACTAAGCTCATATTGCCTATGATCGACACTTTAATGTCAGAAGCAGGATTGATTCCACAGCAATTGGATGCTCTGGCTTTTGGCTGTGGTCCAGGTTCATTTACGGGCGTTCGCATTGCCACTGGCGTTATACAAGGCATTGCCTTTGGGGCAGATTTACCGGTAGTGCCTATTTCAACCTTAGCGGCTATCGCTCAAGATTATTTTGATAGTAATATTAATATGGAGCAACACGCCGCGTTTACAGCGATGGATGCACGTATGGGCGAAATATTCTGGGGCGTGTATAACCGTGATGAACAGAGCTATGCGAAGCTAATAGGTAAAGAAGCAGTCACTTTAGCTGACGATATAGAATTTCCTGATTTAACAGGGATAGGTTTAGGTTCCGGCTGGGGCGTTTATGAGGACGAACTGATGTTACGTTTAGCCGGAAAGGTCAATCATTTTGAAGTCGATATTCGACCCAGAGCTCGAGCCATTGCTCGTTTAGGTGCACGAGGTTTTGAACTAGGTCTTGCCGTAGCCGTTGAACTTGCAATGCCAGTTTATTTACGTGATAAGGTCGCAAAAACTGAAGCCGAACGTCAGTTAACTTAAGGTATGCCCCATTAAATTAGCAACAGCACTATTGGCTACGCCATTAACTTTGATGTTTTTTTTAATAAAACTAACATAATTCTCATGTAAATGGCCATGAAAGATATGCTGCACGCCCATTGCTTCTGCCAATTCACCTATAACATGAAAACCATGTCGATGAGAACCGGGAGCCTCATGAGATACCAAGACATCGGCTTTAAGTGATTTTAATGCCTCAAACTCATCATACCAAATGGCCGATTTATATTTTAATGCCATTTCGGATTGCTGAACTTTAATAGACTGACTAGTTAAATAATGTTCTTTACCTTGCCATTTTGGTTTTTGCGGTGGATACCATACTCTGCCTAGAAAAATGCCACCTAAACCAACAACTCTAAGCCCAGCTATTTCCGTAACTTTTAAATGCAAGTTTTTATCAGACAAAGCTGAGTTAAAAAGATTATTGTGTTTTTCTGGTGATTCAAAATCATGATTACCGGCAATCCACCAAATCTTAGTTAAATCAACAATTTCTTGCAAACAACTGTCTAAAGGAGTTGCTAAATCATAATCTCCCAACAACACTACTGCTGTTGGCTGATATTTATGGACAGCCGTAATCAATGGTTTAAAATTTCCATGTGGATCACCTGCAAAAAGTATTCTATTGTCTTGGCTCATGTTGTTTGCGATCTATCTACCCACTATATTGCCTTAAACCAAAAACAATGCATTAGCAACCCAACAGACTCTAGACATAAATGTTAGATTGAAAAGGCTTCAACCCAACATAAACAGTTCTACTTCTTTTGTGTAACGATGTCTCGTGCTTTGTTAAAAGCTTCTCTAAAATCCAAATACACTGGCTTATCTGTTGTTAACATGAAATTTAACATTTCATGCTGTAATTGATATTTAATATCGCCTACCGCTAAAGCCCCTACTGCGACTGCACCTTGTGAGTTAATAGCATTAGTTAAAGGAGCCCCCGCATCCGTACGCTTAATACCTTCGATACCTAAGGGAGGAACAGCATTAACATCGCCAACAACTTTTAAGTTACGAGCCGCTTTTAGTACCTCTGAACTCAATACCTGAATACCTGCTTTAGCTGTACAAAAAATAATATCAACCTCTGCAATTAAACTAGCCTTATCTTCTTCAGTACGCGCACATTCACCTTTAAGCGTACAGCCAAAACGGCGATTAAAAACTTTAGCCACATCAACGGCGCTATCAAGCAATAAATGATCAACTAATGCCGCATCAGCACCTGCCAAGGAGGCAATAATACCAGTAGCAATACCAACAGGACCTGTTCCGCCAAATACTAATACTCGACAGTCTTTTAATTCTTTACCATGATGTATTTTTAACGCATGCTCAACAGAAGCAACTAAGGCAGCAGCTGTTGTAAAGGCACCACTTGGATCAGCAAACACAGATACCTCAAAAGGTGGCACCATGGCTTGCTTGCTGGCTTCCAGCATGTCCACGGCCAACCCTAAGTCGCGACCACCAATAAATAATCCGGTACGCTTTATACCAGAAGGGCTACGAGAAAAAATAGCATCTTGAGTGAGTCCATAAACACTGTCTAATTTGACATTGCTATAAGGCATAAGTACATCAAACCCTGCATCCATAGCCATATTAATATCAAACGGACTATTATTTGGCATCGGATCCAGCATGTGAAGAATGCTACGTTTCTCCATTAAAATTCCTTTATAATTTGAAAAGACTAAAGCGAAAGCCTAGCGTTTAACGGCAAGTTGCCATATAGTCTCTTGCTACTTCAAAAGCATGTTCAAAATGTAAATATACAGGCTTATCAGTTTCGATCATTTTCTTTAAGAGACGATTTTGTGTATGGTATTTAATGTTCCCTATAGCTAGGGCACCGATTCCGACAGCCTTACTATTTGAACCCTGAATAGGTGTTCCATTATGAAAGGCGTCAACACCAGCAATGCCGGCAGGAGGTACTGCATTAACATCAGCAGCTACTTTCAATTGGGGTGCCGAGGCAATCAATTCTGCACTTAACAACTCAATGCCTGCAGCACCTGTTGCAAAAACCACATCTGCGGTTTTCATGTATTCAGCCTTATCAGCATCAGCACCCGCTAAAATAGTAATTTTACCGTCACCAAACTCGTTGTTACACATATCAGCAACATGTTGAGCCTTTTCTAATTGCCTACCGATAATCATGACCTTAGCACCTGCTTGAGCAGCAATAACTGCAGCAGCCTGGCCTACGGGCCCTGTTCCTCCTAACGCGAGTATTGTTTTACCCTCTAATGTGGTATTAAATTTGGTAATTAACTCATGCTCTACTGCTGCCACCATGCCAGCGGCGGTGGTGAAAGCGCCACTAGGGTCTGCAAATACAGACACTTCAAAAGGAGGAACCATCGAACGCTTGGCCGTTTTAAGCATATCCATAGCTTGTTTAGTATCACGCCCACCAATAAAGATTCCTGTACGCTTTAAGTTTTTAGCACTGCGTGAAAAAATAGCATCTTGCACTAAGCCCTGCACTTCACTAGCTTCAACATTGATATAAGGTAATGCTGAAACCCAACCCGCATCTAATGCCATATTCACATCAAAAGGACTTAAATTTTTAGCAGTGGTTAGCATATGTAAAATAAACGGTTTTTCCATGATGACTCCTTGTTATGTTTAGTTATCTAGCAACATAATATATAATTTTTATTATGATGTAACTGTTGCAAATGAAGCTTAAATAAAGCGCATATATGCACAGCCTAACTTTGATTATCCAAGTCTTTGTAAGCAGACTGTTAACTTAGTATAAAAGAAAATTTGACAAAATCACAATGTACTTACCAATTTAGCAGGGCTAATAGTATTAATTTTTTTCTAGCCCGTTAAAGTTAAGAAAATTTATTACCGATTAATGCAAATTGTAATAACTGTTTTTTAATATCAAAAATTACATAATAATTAAGATCAACGTTAAACAAACATAACTAATTCTTAATCTGCAAATCAGTGCTGGATTATTAGATCAACCTTCACCCGTTTAATGCCCAACACTCAATCCTAACTAAAATTTAATCTATTCGTAACCAAAAATAGAGCTCTAATTAAATAAAAATGGATGGCACTCTTTGAATTTGCTAAATAAAATTTTTTATCCTCAAAATACATTAGGAATAAATTAAGAATAATTATATTATCTGTTAGAACAAAACAAAGCCCTTACTTTTCAATCCAAAAACAAATCATAGGCTACATCTTTGATATTGGGAGCATCTCAATCTTCAAAACGATATACCTACTATAATCACTACTATTAATCAAGAGGCTCCCATGAGCTGGTTTAATCGAACTAAAAATGCCTCACTAGGTATTGATATTAGCGGAACCACCATTAAATTATTGGAATTAATTCGAACAGGCAATAGTTATCAGGTTGCACATTTTTCAATAGTGAGCTTACCTCATGATGCGGCCTCCCAAAAAAAAATATCGACAACCGTAATAGCCGATGGCATTAAAAGGGCTTTAAAAGACGCCGGTTCCTCATTAAAGCAAGCTGTAGTTGCTGTTACAGAATCAGCCATTATGACAAAAACCATAAGCTTACCAGCATCATTAACGGATGATGAAATGGAAGAAGAGCTTATTATGACTGCCGATCAATATTTACCCTATTCCTTGGATGACCTTAATTTCGACTTTGAAGTACATGGCATTAATAAAAATAATCCAGAAATGGTCGATGTATTATTAGTAGCATCTCGACGGGAAAATGTTGATGATCGCATAGAAGCGCTATCATTGGCTGGTCTAAAAGCTAGTATTATCGATGTCGAAGGTTATGCCATGGAAAATGCTTTTTCCATATTATCTAGCCCCTTTTTAAACCCAAACAACGATCAAACGATTGCAATAGTTGATATAGGCTCAACTATGACCTCATTAATTATTTTAAATAATGGAAAAGTTATTTATACCCGAGGCCAAAGTATTGGCGGCAAACAATTAACAGAAGAAATTCAGCGTCAATATGGACTTACTTATGAAGATGCGGGCTTAGCCAAAAAAAAAGGCGGATTGCCTGACAACTATAACGAAACGATACTCTTTCCCTTTCAAAAATCATTGATACAGCAAATTCAGCGCTCCTTACAATCTTTTACCTCCTCCAATACCTACAAAAGTCTTGATGGGATAATACTGGCCGGCGGCGGCGCTTCGATGCCTAGCATCGATCAATTGATTCAAAGTCATTTAAACACGCCCGTCAATATTGCTAACCCTTTTCTTAATATGTCCCTTTCCCATCACGTCAATGCGCAATCTCTATCTAAAGAAGCACCCTCGTTGATGCTTGCTTGCGGGCTTGCATTACGGGGCTTTGACGCATGACTAAAATCAATTTATTGCCATGGCGAGAAGATCGTCGCAAACAAAAGCAAAAAGAATTTATTAATGCCATGGAGCTCTCGGCGCTGATTGGTGTTCTTGTTGTTGGCCTGATACATTCCAGTATAGAAGGATTTAAAGCCTATCAAGGTCAAAGAAATCAATTACTACAAAGCGAAATAATCATATTGGATAAAAAAATTATAGAAATAAAGGATATTGAAGCCAAAAAGAAACAATTACAGGCGAAAATTGATCTAATTCAACAGTTGCAAGAAAGTCGTCCAGAAGCAGTTCATCTGTTTGATGAAATTCCAAAAATCACACCAGATGGTATTTTTCTTACCAAGTTTACTCAAACTGGAGCTGATCTTATTTTTGAAGGCAAGTCGGATTCTAACGCACGAATTTCCGCCTTCATGAGAGCCATAGAGGCTTCATTGTGGCTACAAAAGCCCACATTATCGGTTATAAAATTGCCCGACAAAGCCTCTACCAACAAAACAGAAACAGACACCGAACCATTGAGTGATTTCAATCTTCATGCTTTACAAGGCAAACAAAAAAATGTCAACGAGCTAGGAACTGCGTATGAAGCTATCAGAAATTAATTGGGATTATCATACGGCAGGCAACTGGCCATCGGCTGTAAAGGTATCAATATTAGGATTGATAGTCTCAATAGTTATAGCATTCGGTTTTTATTATGACACCTTGGATGAGCTATCAAGCCTAGACCGTGAAAAACAAAAAGAACAGTCTTTAAAAAATGAATTTAAAGAAAAACAAAAAAAAGCCATTAATCTTCATGATTATCAGGAACAGTTAACTCAAATTGAAGCATCTTTGAATGAAATGATCCGACAACTACCTACTGAAGAAGAAGTTGCTAGCTTATTGGTCGATATTTCACAAACAGGATTAGCGAGTGGTTTGAAATTTAAATTATTCAAACCTAATACTCCAATTAATAAAGATTTTTATTCAGAACTACCCATATCTATTCAAGTTTTAGGTCACTATGAAGAGTTAGGCATGTTTATTAGTGGATTAGCATCCCTGCCTCGCATTGTCACCATACACAATATTAGTATTAACCCTGTTGGCAACGAAGGTGATCTATTAATGAGTGCTGAAATCAAAATTTATAATGAAAGTAAACATTTTATATCTTCCGATGCTGCCAAGAAAAAAAGGGGTAAAAAATAATGCTAAATTACAGATTATTTTTTCATATCAACACTTGTTTGTATTTAATTTTATTGACGGCTTGTGGCAACGACAATTTCACTGACTTAAATACTTACATTGCGAATATTAAAGCACAACCAAAGGGTGCTATTGAATCATTACCCGAAACCAAAGTCGTTGAACCTTTCCTATTTAACCCAGAAGGTCTTCGTGATCCATTCAAACCGTTAGTACAAATTGATCAAAATAAACTAACGGGATACTCGGCAGCAGGTGGCATCCAACCAGACCTGTTACGTCGTAAGGAAGATTTAGAAGCCCTTCCCTTAGAATCATTACAAATGGTCGGCACACTCACGATGAAATCAATATTATGGGGTTTGGTCAAAGCCGATGATGGCACTATTCATCGTGTTCAGGTAGGTCATTATATGGGCAAAAACTTCGGAAAAATAACAAGCATCAGTATCGATAAAATTGAGCTCATGGAAATAGTGCCTGACAAACCGGGGACCTGGCGTGAGCAACAAACGTCTTTGGGGTTAATAGAGTGATTTCGGGAATAAAAATGAAGGCTAAACGAGGCGGTATTATGTTGAATAATTTCTTGAGAAATGCAAATCGTGATTGTCCAAAGTGCTTAAGCAAAATGGTAGGAATGTGTCTAAATGGTCTGCAAAACCCTAGGTGCAAGCATCCAACACTTAAAAATCTCCCCCTTTTATTATTGCTCTGCTCATTTGAGTTGTTTGCCGATGCCCTGAAATTGCCGCCGCAGGCTAATGACGATTATGCCTCAGTGATTGTCGGCACCAGTCCCAGCGTCACCGGAAGCCTGATTACCAATGACCTCTATTGCACTATCGTTACCATTAACGGTTCCACAACGAGCTCCTATGGCTTTTTGACCAACAGCGGCGGTGCTTATACATATACGCTGTACACGAATAGCGCCAACTCAGCCTTGGCGGCCGGTCAAGTGGTCACCGACATCTTTACTTATAGCTGCGCCAACACGGTGGGGCAAAGTGCAAGCGCCCGTTTGATTGTTCAGGTGACCGGTAATCCGTCAGTTCCTGTGGCCGTTGACGATAATGTCACGGTGTTGTCGAATCTTGTTACCCGAATAACAAACTTTGACGGCACAGTTACAGTTAATATTGGCAATCCGACGGTGACCGGCAACGTGGGCGCCAATGACCAATATGGGAAGTTCTTTTATCTGAACAGCTCTCTTAGCAGCCAGTATGGTTATTTGGTATTTAACCAAGACGGTAGCTACACTTACAACGGCTATAGCAATGCGCCCGCCATTTTGGCGCTCACTACGGGCCAAGTTATCTCCGACTCTTTTTCTTATACCACTGTCGACCAATATGGGCAAACTGCCACCGCGAACTTGAATGTTAATATTATCGGCAATCAGGTTGATGCCAATGGTAATACGATTTTTAACAATAATCCTTTTGATAATGTGGATATTGAACCCAATAATAGTTTCGCCCAAGCTACGCCGTTGAACTCAGGTAGGAACATCGAAGGTTCATTGTATAGTGTGGGAGATAAGGACTGGTATAGGTTGCACAGCGACGGCAATGAAATTATCACGATCAATGTTTGCCCGCAGGGCAGCGGATGTTTCGGCCAAAAAAGCTGGGAGCTGTATGTATTTGATGGCTCTGACCCCAAATTAATGGCGGCTAAGGAAGCTTACCGTTATGTGTTCAGTCATTGGCTGGATGATACCGGCAGCACCACAGACTTGTCCGGTACGGCCCTCCAATGGCCGCTCACAGCGAGTTCAGACCATATGTACTTGGCTTATGAGAATGGTGTTTTCAATAGCGCCCTGATCGGTATAGTCGACCCTTGCTTTAATACCTCCACTTCTTTGAACATCGGGGCGGCGGCCGGTGCAAGAGATTACTTTATCGCGGTATCCTCAACACTCATGGGAAATGACGGCACCGGTAAACCGGCCAATAAATGCGGTGTCAACTCATCTATTTTACTGAGAGACGGACGTTCTGTAATCGGCAAGGATGCAAGTACACCACCTGCATTTAAGCTTTATACGACTACTGAAGAATACATCTCTGCATTTCCTTATAACAGTGGCCAGTATACGATCAACGTCACCGGCACCGGTCTCAATCCATTACTGTCAACTATGGCGCTAGCAGCATCAGCGACATTCAATATGGATACCGGCGTACTGAATATCCCAAAAATCCGGATTGTGGACAAGCTTTATGGCGCTAACCTTACGTTACAAAATTTGCCCACAAACGGTACGAACACAAATCTAAAATTTGACCTGTTAAACATTCAAGAACTGGGTTTCGGAGTGGTTGCCGATGCTTTTCAGGCCACCTATAACCCTGTCAATCAGCAACTGATAATTCCCCGTGTTTCCACCGACAAGGAAGGCATAAATGCCTATGCGGTTATCTTGCAGTATCACCCTGAAGCGGGCGGTAATTTTGCTTGGCTGGAAGTGATTAAAATTACACAAATTCAATAGCACTCGCTTGGCGCAAGCAACAAACGTCATTGGGGTTAATAGAATAATCTTGGAAATAAAAAATGAATACTAAGCAAGGCGGTATTATGTTGAATAAAATGGGGCGATTTCCAAAGGCTTATAGCGTCTTGGGTCTGTTTTTGTTTATAGCCCAAATCGCTGCGGTTAACGCGAGCGACTTGGCTATTTCGGGGCTAAACATTTCTACGCTTGCGGGCGATAGCTTGCAAATACAGCTGGAAATGAACGGCGCGGCGATTGAACCTAAAGTGTTTCACACCGATAATCCAGCGCGCATTGCCTTAGATTTTATCGATGTAAAAAACGCCTTGGATAAAAAAACCTATGTTATTAATCAAGGCCCTGTAACGAGTGTATATGTCGCAGAAGCAGAAAACAGAGTTCGTATCGTTGTTAATCTTCTTGAACCGACCCCCTTTACAACTAAAGTAATAGGCAACAAAGTCTTACTGACCTTAAATCGCACTAAATCAGATAATACACGCCATGCCCCTAAAGCTTTACCTATATCAGAAAAGCAGCAGGCAAAAGATTTAATTCCTCAACAATCGATTAGTGGTTTTGATTTTAAACGTGGAGACAAAGGTGAAGGTCGCTTACTTGTTTATTTGGCTAATCCAAATACCTTAGCGAATACAAAAGTAGATGCAGGCAAAGTAATCATCAACTTAACCAATACCCATTTACCAGAAAACTTAACGAAAAGACTGGATGTTTCTGAGTTTGGAACACCTATTAAGTTTATTGACACTATTTCAACTCATCAAAACACTCAAATTACCGTCAGCACCTTAAATGAACTTTATGAATATTCATTATTTCAATCAGAGGGTTTATTAACTATTGAATTTAGACCCTTAAGTCCTGAAGAAAAAGAAGCTTTAGATCGATCACGCGTCAAATATAACGGCGAAAGATTATCATTAAACTTTCAAGATATAGAAATTCGTAGCGTTATAGCCATACTTGCTGAATTTACCAAACAAAATATAGTCGCGGGTGATGATGTAACGGGCAATATTACCTTAAAACTTGATGATGTCCCTTGGGATGAAGCCCTAGACTTTATAATGATGACCAAGGAGCTCGGAAAGTTTGAAAGTGGCAATGTAACCTTAATTTCACCTCTCGACAAAATAAAAGATTACAAGAAAAAACAACAAGAAACTGCCGCCGTAGTTGAACAAATAGATCCGTTAATCACTGAGTACATAAAAATTGATTATGCTAAAGCTGAGAGTCTCAGAAATGTACTAAATGGTCGTGATACAGGGATTTTTGGTAGTTGCGGAGCGCCTCAACTGGCCACACAAGCTGGAGCTGGGGCAACGGGACAATCGGGCCAAGCCGGTGCAATGGGTGGCATGGGTCAAAGTGCTATGGGGACAACTGCAGCCATAGGCCAAGCAGGCTCAGGTACTCAAGAAAAAAATTCAGGCTTTGGTTTTCTTTCGGCTAGAGGCTCCACCGTGGTGGATACTAGAACCAATACCTTAATTGTGCGTGAAACCACAAAACGATTAGAAGATATAAAAAAGCTCATACACAAACTTGATGTTCCTGTACGCCAAGTCATGATAGAGGCGCGAGTAGCTATTGCCAGCACTAATTTTACTCAAAATTTAGGCGTTAAATTTGGTGTAGCAAAGCAGGTTAATCTCGGAAGCGGCAAAACTTTTGCCATAGGGGGTGCTGGAACTCAAGGTAACCTTCAGCCTTCAGCAGACGGAACGATAGGAACGGTCAATAGTTCGCTGGTTGATTTGGGCGCGGCAGCGATAGCTGGCAGCCCTCCAGGCGCCTTGGGTATGACCCTAGCTAGGGGCGCAGATTATGTATTAAATCTTGAACTTCAGGCCTTGCAAGCAGATGGCAAAGCAGAAATATTATCCAATCCACGAGTCATGACTATGGATCGTTGTACTGCGGCAATGATGCAAGGGGTTGAAATTCCAGTTACCACACCTGCCGCTTTAGGTAGTCCTCCCACAACCACCTATACACCCGCCGTACTTGAACTAAACGTTACACCACAGATTACACCTAGTGGCTCAGTGATTATGAATTTACTGGTTAAGAAAGATTCTCAGAACACCACCACTAACCCAATATCCGGAAATCCTGGCATTGATACTCGGCAAGTAAAAACATCGGTATTGGTCGAAGATGGTGAAACAGTGGTATTAGGGGGGGTCTATGAAAACCAAAATAGCTCTGGTAAAAATAAAATTCCCTTTTTCGCAGACTTGCCTGGCATTGGCTTTCTATTTACGAATTCAACTATTAACAAAGTTAATACAGAATTATTAATCTTTATTACCCCAAAAATAATAAAAAATAATGTAGAAACCAATTGATGGTTTCTACTTGGCTCAAAAAAGGGCATAATCACCACTTTTAAAATTTAATCTTTATTATTTCAATCGAGAAGCATCTTCACTAGATAAAGCTTTGATTTATTGAATGCATGGCAATAATAACGATTAACTAAAACAATAGCTCTTAACAGAACTATTACTTTTTAATAAATACCCTAAACGGGGAATTTTAGACCAGCACGGTATTTTGATGACGAGATCAGAAAATATATATTTAGTTGGCCTTATGGGGGCAGGAAAAACCACGATAGGCCGCCAATTGGCGAAGTCACTGACAGTGCCTTTTTATGACAGTGACAAAGCCATTGAAGAAAGCACCGGTGTAGATATTCCAACTATTTTTGAATTTGAAGGAGAAGATGGGTTCAGGGATCGCGAACAAAAAATGATACAGCAATTAACTAAGCTAGAAGGCATCGTGATGGCCACTGGTGGTGGTGCAATTTTACGCGATGAGAATCGTCGCTTATTAAAAGAGAACGGCTTTATAGTCTATTTGCAATGTTCAGTAGAACGCATACTGGAACGTACACGTAGAGACACTCAGCGTCCCTTATTAAAGACTGAAAACCCTAGAGAACGCATAGAAACATTATTTACGCAACGCGAGCATCTTTATTTATCATGCGCTGACTTTATTATTGATACCGGAACCTTACAAAGCAAAACCGTAGTCAGTTTAATTTTGGAAGAATATAAATCCGCTAATCGCTGATGTTGATGAAAACATTACTGGTAGAACTTGGTGACCGTAGTTACCCGATTTATATAGGCTCTGGCTTACTAAACCAAGTAGAGCTTTATACTCAGCATATTAAGTCTAGCCAAGTTATCGTAATTACCAACAGCACAATTGCGCCTTTGTATTTAGATCAGGTACTAAATAACTTACGAAACTTTAAGGTCGAAACACTCATATTACCTGATGGTGAACAGTTCAAAACCCTAGACTATGTCACCCAAATATTCGACAAATTACTTAGCTGTAAATTTAGTCGTAACGCTACATTGATTGCATTAGGCGGTGGTGTTATTGGTGACATGGGTGGTTTTTCTGCGGCTTGCTATCAACGTGGCATCCCTTTTTTGCAAATACCCACTACCCTTTTAGCGCAAGTTGACTCTTCAGTCGGTGGTAAAACGGGCGTTAATCATGCTTTGGGTAAAAACATGATCGGTGCCTTTTATCAACCACAATGCGTTATCGCAGATGCCGATGTACTTAACACCTTAAATGATCGACAACTCTCTGCAGGCTTAGCGGAAGTTATTAAATACGGACTCATCAGAGATATTGAGTTTTTTGAATGGCTAGAACAAAATATTGAGCTGTTATTAGCTAGAGATAAAGAAGCCTTAGCTTTTGCCATTGAAAGATCCTGCCTGAATAAAGCCCAGATTGTCGCTGAAGATGAAACTGAAACCGGTATTAGAGCCACACTTAATTTAGGCCATACTTTTGGCCACGCCATTGAAACAGGTGCAGGCTATGGCGTCTATCTTCATGGCGAAGCAGTAGCCATAGGCACTTGCCAAGCAGCTGATCTTTCCAGAAGAAAAGGCTGGCTAACTGATGCCGATGTTGAAAGAATTATTGCCCTATTCAAAAAAGCAAACTTACCCGTCAATCCACCTGAACAACTTGATAGTGATAGCTTTTTAGATCTGATGGCAGTCGACAAGAAAAATATTGACGGAAAAATTAGGTTAATTCTATTAACAAAAATTGGCGTCGCCACCTTACCTATCGGTATCGATACCTTACTATTAGAGCAAACCCTTAATTCCTATGGCAGATGATACCTATACGTATCATATAAATCAGTCAGTTATAAGCTATAAAAACAATATTTTTACTAGACTGATTAGTGAAGATAGAACCAAAAAACTCGAATTACTTAAGCACCTGCTAAATAATAGCAGTCAGCCATTAGTTATTTGTGGCCCTGAAGGCATTGGAAAATCAACACTATTAAAGGTTTTACAAGAGCAAACTATGGCTAAATGGAGTTATTGCTCCATAGTAAGCCCAGCTGATTTAAATTTCGAAAAGCTGCAACAATCTATTATGCAAGCAATCAACCAGAGCTCAACCAACAAACAAAGCCAAAGCTTTTTAGCTCTATTCCAACAACTTAATCGTCAACATAAAAAACTTATTTTAATGATTGATGACGCTGGTTTTCTAGTGCCAGGTCTAATTGATCAAATCATAACGCTTGCTAAGCAATATTCTGCATTACGAGTTATTTTTGTTTTAAATCATCATGAACTCGAACTAAAAAACAGAACAGACACTGCTATTAATGAAGCTAACTTAATTGAAATACCTGTCTTATCTGAGGCTCAATGTACTGATTTTTTATATCAAATTGCCTCGACTCCACAATCAGCACTCACCGTTAATGATATTAACGATGCGTTAATATCGGCTGTTTATCAAGAAACACAAGGCATTCCAGGGCTAATTGTCACTAAATTCCCTAGAAATGATGACGACCAGAATAATACTAAATCACTAAAATTACTTATCCTTGCTATCATGACATTAATTTTTTTAGCACTATGTACACAATGGTTTAGCAATTCAAACTACAATATTAAGCGTATAGCTGTAAAAGAAGAAGTCGACACTACCATTATTAAAACCAATCTATTCGAATAAGCGGCTACCACAAACTATTGCCTTGCAAGATACACCAAACTCAGCATTGATTCACTCACACAACATTACAAACCAAGCTATGACAGCATTAAAAAACGACATCTTTATCAAAGCCCTATTAAAACAACCTGTAGATCGCACGCCTGTATGGATGATGCGCCAAGCCGGACGCTATTTACCAGAATATCGAAAAATACGAGAACAAGCAGGTAGTTTTTTAAATTTATGTACTAATCCTGAGTTAGCTTGCGAAGTAACCTTACAGCCATTAAGACGCTTTGATTTTGATGCTGCCATTTTGTTCTCAGATATCTTAACTATTCCTGACGCCATGGGTTTAGGTCTTTACTTTACCGAAGGTGAGGGTCCAAAATTTAAAAACCCTATCGTTAGTGCTGCTGACATAAAGAAACTCCCTATTCCTGATCCCGATACTGATTTACGTTATGTTGTTGATGCAGTGCGCTTAATCAGAAAAACCTTACAAGGTAGCGTACCCTTAATTGGTTTTTCGGGCAGTCCCTGGACCTTAGCTACTTATATGGTAGAAGGCGGCAGCAGTAAAAGCTTTCAAAAGGTGAAAGGTTTAATGTATGAGCAACCTAAGTTAATGCATGAAATGCTAAATAAACTAGCACTATCCGTCGCTAGTTATTTAAATGCACAAATTGAAGCCGGCGCTCAGGCAGTTATGTTATTTGATACTTGGGGCGGCATGCTGAGCTCTGAAGATTATATTGAGTTTTCATTATATTACGCCAAACAAGTTAGATCTTTGCTTAAAACCGATGTTGCCGGACAACAAATCCCCACTATTCTTTTTACCAAAGGCGGCGGACTATGGTTAGAATCGATGACTGATAGCGGATACGATGCACTAGGTTTAGACTGGCAAACCGACATACACAAGGCTCGTGCCAGAGTCGGTGATAAAGTAGCGTTGCAAGGCAATATGGATCCAGTTTCCCTCTATGCGCAACCCGACATCATCGTTGACAAAGTTAAAAGTATTTTACATAAATATGGCAATGGTTCAGGCCATGTATTCAACCTAGGACATGGTATTTTACCGGACATTAATCCAGAACATGTTAAGGCTATGGTAGATGCTGTACATGAATTTAGTCCAGCCTATCATCACTAAGTATTAAGGATATTATTATGCGTTTTTTAAAATCTATATTTGTTATTGCCTTATTCAGTACCAACCTAAGAGCCGAGCCTCCTAAAGCTTTAGATATTACTGTCTATAGAGACGCGAATTGTAGTTGTTGTGGCAAGTGGCTAGAACATTTAAAAGCCAATAACTTTAATGTTAAAGACATCGTGACTAATGATGTTCAAACCATTAAACAAAATCATGGTGTTAGCGATAAACTAGCCTCTTGCCATACTGCATTAGTCGGTGACTATGTCATTGAAGGACACGTGCCTGCTAACGACATTATGAAACTACTAAAATCTAAACCTAAAGTAATCGGTCTAGCCGTTCCTGGCATGGTAAACGGCACCCCAGGCATGGAAATGGGCGAACATAAAAATGCTTATGAAGTAGTGAGTTTTGATAAAGATCAAAAAACGGCTGTTTTTAGTAGTTATGAGGCGTCTAAATAAGTAAATATTATCGCTCCCTCGTGGAACGATAATAAACATGATTTTGTAGGGATTCGCGCTAGAGACTGTGAAAGTATTATAAAAAACAGTTTAAATCGGCAAATATACAAGACGAATGTGTGGGCGAATGCAATTCGCCCCTACCGAATCAATGTAAATCCCTTAGAAACTGTGAATATTGCTCATCTAAATTGAAAACTTAGTACGAATTTAGAATACTTTCACAGTCTCGCTAGCAATCCAGCACAAACGCAGCGATAAACTGACCCTCACCTAGATGCTTCCATGTGAGGTTTTTTTTGTTCGATTGTTTTCGATCTTGCGAATGTGTGGCGGATTGCTGTCGAGACTGTGAAAGTATTTATGTTGGAGAAGCTTTGGCCTCGAATTCTAGGCTAAAGCCTCTCCAACATTATATAAAAATCATGACTTACAAAATTAAAAAGTTGTTTTTGAGTTATTTTCATAACTGACGTTACGCAGTAACGTTGTTTTACACTCGTTTGCCGCGCCGAGCACCGCAGGTTTTGTTGGGATTAGCCCGAAGGGGCGCGGCATGAATGCCGCGCGTCGGTAGGAGGGCAGGACGCCCTCTCTACCGACCCCCGACAAAACCCCCCTGCGTCAGAATAGTTGTCGCCTCAAATTTTAAAAAAAAATAAAATTTGAGATTAGAAATGAAAACATATAAAAGATATTCCGTAGGCTTCAAAGAACAAGCCTTGGTAAAAGTATAT
>CAMDOP010000035.1 GCA_945903675.1 Crenothrix polyspora | reverse complement strand
GCTGAGATCAGGATTATGTTGATTACTAACTTAAAGCGGGACAGTTTCAGCGCAGACGAAAGGCTCAGGGCGAAAGATTAAGCCTAGGAGGCTAGCAACTTAGGGCGTGACAAATACTAGGCTTAACCCTTCGCCTTTTATCCTTTGTCTGTGCTTAGGTGAACCCTGTCTAAAAGTGAACGATTAAGCTAGTGTCCCATCTTAAATTGGCAGCCATTATGTTTATGTGAAATAGCCAAAAACCAAGCTTAACTTAGCCTTATTAAAGCTTAGCAAAGACTTAATCGCCTAAATCAAGAGCTTAATTTGGGCTATCTAGCGCTATATCTGGCTAGCGAACATTTGCTTGTCGAATCTTACGCTTAATCTTTATTTTTAGTGCTTTAATCGGAGTTATCAGCGATTTAATCAGCGTGATCAGATATTTCTTTTGGGCTATCAAAGCGCTTGTTACTATTTAAAGCACATTAATCAACAGAATAAAGCCTTAACAAATAAAACCTAGCGTTTAATCCTAGCTATGAAAGACTTAATCATGGCTCAAGCCTTTAGTTACCCTTATTATAGGCTTAATAGGACTTATTAAACGCCTGTTACTTGCGATTAAACCACAGATTTTTCTGGCTATTCTTTGTTAGGTCTTTTTAAGTGCTAGTTATCGTTGGCTATTGTTTTCTAAGTCTTTTTAAGTGTTAGTTTTCGCTGGCTATCGCTCGCTAGGTATTTTTATACGCTAGATTATGTAAATAATATCCTTCGCTAGGATTTTTAAGCCTTTCAATTGCTCTATTAATCTTTTGTTATTATTTTTAAATTGCCACATAACACTTATTGACCTAGTTATTAAAATAAGGCGATAATGCCTTGCATTCATTATTTTATGCAAAGCTTTTATGATTTTTTTTCTTTATATTTTCTATATATATCTAAGTTAATTACGACTTATTACTATTTATTAACAGCGCTTAATTATGCAATAAGTCGACATAACAAGGCCGTAGGCTTTGGCTTACATGATTAATATAATTTACCAAAGTCCGAAGTACCTAATCGCATTACTCCTTCAATTGTAGTTTCTTAAAAAGGTGAGCCCTATGAAAAAGGTGTTAGTAAATTTCATCCAATTTCCGGTTGTTGAAAAGGTGAGTTTTTATCGTAATTCAGTGGCAAAAACAACGGGGAATGCTTTATTTCCTAAGCCAGATATATCTATGGCAGAGTTAACGGCTGCATTGGATCAATTTGATGCAGCTATTGTGTCGGCAAGAGACGGCAGTCATATTGCTATATCTGCTTTGCATGATTGTGAATTAGCCACTGATAAGAAGTTTCGAATTTTAGCCCATTATGTTGACATAATAGCCGATGGCGATGAAACGACTATTTTAAGTGCGGGTTTTCAGGCCAGTAAAGAACCAGCAACTAGAAATAAAATGCCTTTATCGGCTTATGATGGCAGTCATAGTGGTAGCGTTATAATGGACATTAAAGCCATAGAAAAAGCTGGTGCGTATATTATTCAAATTGCAGAAGGAGCGGGACCCTTTGTTGATAGTGACTGGAAAATTGCTGCCATAGTCACTCAATCCCGTTATGAACTAACTGGCCTTATCAAAGGTAAAGTTTATAGTTTTCGAGTAGCGGCAGTGACACCCTCGGGTACTACCGATTTTTGTGCGCCAGTAGAAAAATTGGTGACGTAATTCATGCTTTAATTGTTATCACTAGAGATAGGTTACTTTTGTCTCTAGCGTTATTAACATAATCTCAAAAACTTACCTTCGATTTCAAAAAAACATAGACTTTCAGCGTCTTTTTGGCTGTTTTGATCTCACCCCACCAAATTATGAACTCAACGCTCTCATGATCAATAGCCACATTTTATTATTAACTGATGTTACGCAGCCATTCAGCAGTTTAAAAACAAATAATGAGGTCGCTATCGTGACACTAACATTATGATTTATCTAAAAGGCAATAATCTGCTCAATGAAAATATTCGTAATTCAGTGTCTTATTTACGTAATTTTTAACCTGAACCTGGGCGTGGCGCTCAGTTGGGTTTTAAAATCACTTATTGATGCGCCGCCTAACGTTGGCACATCCTATAACAACTTTTGTAACCTTACGTTATAGGATGTGCTGAGGCACGAATCGCATCATTCGAGTCAAGATCAAACAACCATAAAAAAGTTTACTCACCACCTAAAAACCCAAGTTGTCGCCAAGACTCATAACTCACCAATGCCACGGTATTTGATAAATTCATACTGCGATTATTGGGATGCATAGGTATTCTTAATTGATGCTCTGCGGGTAAAGACTCATGGATATAACTGGGTAGGCCAGCTGTTTCAGAACCAAATAGTAAAACATCACCCGCTTGATAATCTATATGGGTATAAAGATTCGTGCCTTTTGTAGTAATAGCTAAGATTCGATTACCGTGCATAGCGAGTAAGAAGGCTTGGTAATCTGGGTATCGTGTAATCTTAGCCAAATCAAAATAATCTAGCCCTGAACGACGTAAGTTTTTTTCTTCAAAATCAAAGCCCAACGGCTCTATTAGATGTAAATGGTAGCCGTTATTCGCCGTCAGACGAATAATATTGCCCGTGTTTTGCGGAATTTTAGGTTCAAATAGTGCAATATTTAACATGTTTTTGTTTGAGGGTCTTTAAGGTAAGCTGTAGGTATTAGTAACTGATGTTACGCAGTCACAACGATTTATAAAAAAATAATGAGATAGCTTTTGCGACGATTTATTCAATCGGGTATTCGCACCCGAAGGCGAGATACTTTCTTTTGCTCCGCCAAAAGAAAGTATCCAAAGAAAAGGCGGCTCGGTTGCCGCTTCTTCCTGCGCTCCTCGGTTTTGTTAGGGGTCGGTAGAGAGGGCGTCCTGCCCTCCTACCTACGCGCGGCATCCATGCCCGCGCCCCTTCGGACTAATCCTAACAAAACCTGCGGTGCTCGGCGCGGCAAACGAGAGTAAAACAACGTTACTGCATAACTTCAGCTAGTAAAATCAACTTGAGGATAAACTATTTGTTAATCGAAACAAACTTTAAAGCGGCATGGTGGTTAAAGAACCCTCATTTACAAACTTTATATCCAGCGTTAATAAGACCCAATCCTGAATTAGCTTTACGTCGTGAGCGCTTAATAACACCCGACCAAGATTTTATTGATCTGGATTGGTATGGTGAAGACCAACAACCCTTAGTTATTTTATTACATGGCTTATCGGGTAACTCTCAATCTAGCTACATAGTTGGTTTGCAACGCTCATTATCAAACCATGGTTTTCGTAGTGTAACTTTAAATTTTCGAGGTTGTAGTGGCGAATATAACCATACTGCCCGTTGCTATCATTCGGGTGAAACCGAAGATATACATTTTCTTTATCAAACGCTACGACAAAGAGAGCCTAACACGCCTATAGCCGCTATCGGCTTTTCTTTAGGGGGCAATGTATTGCTGAAATGGTTAGGTGAACAAGGCCATCAGCTATCATTGTTTGCTGCTGTCGCTGTCTCAGTGCCTTTTGTATTAAATGCCTGTGCGACTAAATTGGATCAAGGCTTTTCTAAAATCTATCGCAACCATTTACTAGGTGAGCTAAAAAAGTATATTCAAGAAAAACATCGTTATTTACTGCATATCAATAAACATGAAGAAGCGAATAAAATTGCCCAACTAGGTGATTTATCGGATATTAATTCGTTTTGGCAATACGATGACCGCGTAGTTGCAAAGCTACATGGTTTTAAAAGTAGTTTGGATTATTATCAACGCTCTAGTTCAAGGCCATTTCTTAAAGCCATAGCGGTGCCCACGTTATTAATACAAGCGGCTGATGATCCTTTTATGTCTCACTTAGTAATTCCTGATATTGATGAACTATCTTCCTACGTACAACTAGAGCAGACACCTAAAGGTGGTCATGTAGGCTTTATAATGGGCAACAATCCTTTTAAGCCACGATATTGGTTAGATCAGCGTATACCAGAATTTTTAAAGTTACAGGAAAATCCTACAAGCAATAAAAAATCATTTGATTCAACTATTGTTAAAAATCAACTTATGATATGATTAGCGACTTTTATCGTTGAGACTGTAATAAATGGCCAAAGAAGATCAGATTGAAATGGAAGGCAAGGTAATTGACACGCTTCCTAATACTATGTTCCGTGTCGAACTTGAAAACGGTCACGTTGTGACTGCTCACATTTCAGGAAAAATGCGCAAACATTATATCCGTATATTAACGGGCGATAGTGTTAAAGTTGAAATGACGCCTTATGATTTAAGTAAAGGTCGCATTACTTTCCGTATGCGCTAATACTCTACCATCTCACGATGGCTACTCCTCTTAAGGAGTAACCTCGACATCTATTAATAGATTTCCGTAAGTTTTCTAATTAGCTACTAAGTTCAACTGAGTTGCCGTATTAAAAATCGGCCTCAGAAACAACCAGCTCATTGCTTTCTATTGCGAAACATACCTCGTCTTTTTCTATGTAAATCCTGACATGACCACCCTGGGTGAGCTTGCCAAACAGCAAGTCATTGGCCAAAGGTTTCTTGATTTTTTCTTGGATTAAACGCGCCATAGGTCTTGCACCCATTTTGGCGTCACAACCATTTTCAGCTAGCCATAATCGAGCATCAGCACCCAAGGCTAATGTCACATGCTTTTCGCTAAGCATGGCCTCTAACTCAAAAATAAATTTATCAACTACAGAACCTACAACCGATATATCTAAGGGCTTAAATTGAATGATTGCATCTAAACGGTTGCGAAATTCTGGGCTAAAGCCTTTTTCTATAATTTTCATACTATCGGTCGCATGATCTTGCTGAGTAAAGCCCATAGTGGCGCGACTTCCCTCTTCTGCCCCAGCATTGGTGGTCATGACTAAAATAATGTTGCGAAAATCAGCTTTACGTCCATTATTGTCGGTCAAAGAACCATGATCCATAACTTGCAATAATAAGTTAAAGACATCTGGATGCGCCTTTTCTAACTCATCCAGCAATAACACAGCATGAGGATGCTTATTAACCTGTTCAGTTAATAAACCACCTTGATCAAAGCCAACATATCCCGGTGGCGCACCAATAAGCCTAGACACAGTATGTCGCTCCATATATTCAGACATATCAAAACGGATTAGCTCTACACCTAAGACTTTGGCTAATTGCCTAGTGACCTCAGTTTTTCCGACACCGGTTGGACCAGCAAAGATAAATGAACCGATGGTTTTTTGAGCGTCTCTTAAGCCGGCACGCGATAGCTTTATAGCCGAGGCTAAAGCGGATATCGCCTCATCTTGACCAAACACCAACATTTTCAAGTTTTTTTCAAGATTAGCGAGCTTATCAATGTCATTAGTAGAGACTGATCTTGCTGGTACCCTAGCAATCTTTGAAACGATATCTTCTATTTCAGCGACATCAATTTCCTCTTTACGATTGGCGACTGTTGCCATACGCTGCTTTGCACCAGCCTCATCAATAACATCAATCGCTTTATCAGGCAAATGTCTATCAGTAATATAGCGATCTGATAATTCAGCAGCCACACGTAATGCTTCAGCAGAATACTTCACATTATGGTGTTCTTCAAAACGTGACTTAAGGCCCTTTAGAATCAAGATGGTATCTTCTACGGAAGGCTCTAAGACATCAATCTTTTGAAATCTACGCGCCAAAGCATGATCTTTCTCAAATATGCCACGATATTCCTGATAAGTAGTTGAGCCTATACAACGCAACTGACCAGAAGCTAACGAGGGCTTAATTAAGTTAGAAGCATCCATGACGCCACCTGAAGCAGATCCTGCACCAATAATGGTATGAATCTCATCAATAAATAATATAAAGTCAGGTTCTTTTTTAAGCTGATTCATTAAGGCTTTAAGGCGCTTTTCAAAATCACCTCGGTATTTAGTGCCCGCAACCAAAGCGCCAAGGTCTAAAGAATAAATCACACTATTCATTAAGATGTCTGGCACTTCTTTATCAACGATTCTTTTTGCCAAGCCTTCTGCAATGGCTGTTTTGCCAACCCCTGCCTCTCCAACTAACAAGGGATTATTTTTACGGCGGCGACAAAGCGTTTGAATGGTGCGTTCAAGCTCAAGCTCCCTTCCAATTAAAGGATCAATTCGCCCCTGCAACGCTTCTTCATTAAGATTTGT
Organism: Crenothrix polyspora; assembly: GCA_945903675.1. Classification (GTDB taxonomy): domain Bacteria; phylum Pseudomonadota; class Gammaproteobacteria; order Methylococcales; family Methylomonadaceae; genus Methylobacter_C. Next base: position 10,460 of record CAMDOP010000035.1, on the reverse strand, counting down.
GGTGTACTTTTCTAAAGGACTACCTGCTTCGCTATCAGCACCAACAGTATCTGAAGATGAGTCATTTTTCACAGCATCATCTTGCTCTGTTTTAGAAATACCATGCGCCAGATAATTAACGACGTCTAAACGCGAAACATCTTGTTTATTCAAGAGATATACGGCATGAGAATCTTGCTCGCTGAACAAGGCCACAAATAAATTAGCACCAGTCACTTCTTTTTTATCTGAAGCCTGAACATGAAAAACGGCTCGCTGTAATACTCGCTGAAAACCTAATGTGGGCTGGGTATCGCGTTCGATACCTAAGGGAATCAATGAAATAGTGTCATCAATAAAAAACACTAATTGTTCGCGTAATATACCAAGATCGCAACCACAGGCTTTCATGATGTCTCCTGCAGCACTATTATCAAGCAATGCTAACAACAAATGCTCAACCGTAATAAATTCATGACGATTATCATGCGCATCTTTAAAGGCGGTATTTAAGGTAACTTCAAGCTCTTTACTTAACATAAGCGTTCCTAATTAGATAATTTCCATCGAACACATTAACGGGTGCTGATAGCTTCGTGAATATTCATTGACTATATAGACCTTAGTCTCAGCCACATCTTTACTATATGTTCCGCAAACACCTACCCCTTGGGTATGTATTTGCAGCATCACTTGAGTGGCTTTTTGCTCAGACATAGCAAAAAAATCCATTAAAACCTCAATGACAAAATCCATGGGTGTAAAGTCATCATTTAGTAAAATGACTTTATACAAAGGTGGTTTTTTTAGTTTTGGTTTAGCATCTTGAAGAGCTATCCCATCATCATTATCTTGGTACGGTTCAAAATCGGACATAAATTAAGTAAATAAACAAATGACTTTCAGCATTTAACATGCTGACAATGGTAGAGTATTTCAAGCCTATGTAAATAATAAATTTGAATGGTTTATGCTAATACCTAAAACTAAATATTCTGCTTAAGCAATAAATAGACTTAATTGATCCATTTTTACCAACATAAGTTACTTTAATCTAGTAACATATTATTTTTTATTATCAGTCGGAAATCATAAATGGTTTGGAAACCTCACGTTACTGTTGCCGCTATCATCCAGCAAGACAATCGTTTTTTGCTCGTAGAAGAAGAGACAGCGCATGGGTTACAATTTAACCAACCTGCAGGGCATTTAGAAGAAAATGAAGATTTAATAGCCGCCGTCTGTCGCGAAACTATGGAAGAAACGGCTTGGATGTTCGAACCTGAACATATTATTTCTCTACAACTTTGGCGAAAAAATCTTGAATCGCCAACGTTTCTTCGCGTTTGCTTTTCCGGTCACTGTCATAGTCATAACCCTAAGCAAAAACTTGATGATGGCATCGTTGCGACTCACTGGCTTACTCGCGAGGAAATCGCGGCACAGCAACATCGCTTGCGCAGCCCTCTAGTCCTGACTAGCGTAGATGAATACCTCAGCGGGCAACGCCACCCTTTATCTATATTAAAAGCCTTCCTAGTTTCAAATCATGAGTAAAAATATAATTGTCGGCATGTCTGGCGGCGTTGACTCTTCAGTCACGGCTTTACAACTTTTAGAACAAGGTCATCAAGTCAGCGGCTTATTCATGAAGAACTGGGAAGAAGATGAAGGCACTGAATATTGCACTGCTATGGAAGACCTTGCTGACGCACAACAAGTTTGCGACAAATTGGGTATCACGCTAAAAACGGTTAACTTTGCCGCCGAATACTGGGATGAAGTATTTGAAGTCTTTTTATCTGAATTTAAAGCTGGGCGCACCCCTAATCCAGATATATTGTGTAATAAGCATGTTAAATTTAAAGCCTTTCTAAATTATGCTATTGAAGATTTAGGTGCTGATTACATAGCAACGGGGCACTATGCTCGCGTTGCTGAAAAAAATGACGAATTTTATCTATTAAAAGGTCTTGATCCTAATAAGGAACAAAGTTATTTCCTATATACCCTAGGACAAAAAGCATTATCAAAAACACTCTTTCCAATTGGCCATCTGCATAAACCAGAAATTCGCGCTTTAGCTAAAAAAGCAGGCTTTGATAATCATAAGAAAAAAGATAGTACCGGCATTTGTTTTATTGGTGAGCGTAAATTTACTGAATTTTTGCAACGTTACTTACCAACACAACCCGGTGAAATGGTTACCCCAGAAGGCCAATACATAGGTAAACACCAAGGCTTAATGTATTACACTTTAGGACAGCGTCAAGGACTAGGCGTTGGCGGTGTAAAGAATGCACCTGATGAACCTTGGTATGTATTAGATAAGGACTTGGAAAACAATCAATTGATCATTGGGCAAGGCCATGATCACCCGCTGATGTTGCATAACACTCTAGAAGCTAATCAACTTGACTGGTGTAGCAATCAGGTTTTAACTGAAACCATCCTATGTACTGCCAAAACTCGCTATAGACAAGCTGACCAAGCCTGCCAAGTCATCCCACTTGGCAATGACCGCTGTCGCGTGATATTTGATCAACCGCAACGAGCTATTACTCCTGGACAATCAGTTGTTTTTTATCAAGATGAAGTGTGTTTGGGTGGCGGTATTATTGAATGTAAATCAAACAACTATTAATCTACCACTAACAAATCAGCGCAACCTAACTGCCTACCAAAAATATAACACAATAGAAACTAATAAATTTTTCGCGTCATTTACTTAGAAATTAAACAACTAAAACTAGAATTCTTCAGGTTCATGGGCGTAAAATAGCGCCCGTATCTCCTGCAGTATTCGAGAGTGTGCTGGGTGTTTCCTGAACCTGTTTTTACCCCGGGGACGAAATCCGCTATTGGTGTGTATGCCTGTTTTATACGGGAAACCTAATTTAACGGTTACGTGCCCACTTGAACCTCCGGTTCAAGGACGAAAGCATATAACGATACAGGTGGGAGATGCTACACAACACCCGATTGATTTATCTTCTTGTTCTACCCAAAGTCTCTCTATCATTTTAATTCTTAATGTAAGCATCAGCTAAAAGACGCTTGAGCATCAAGGTTTCCTAGCTTTAAAAAACATATAACCTAAACAAACATCAATATTCTTCTACTGACGTCAACTTATTTAATAAAAATCATGCTTCCCAAGCATGACGATGCCGGCTTATTTATGTATAATGATCAGCATTTTGTAAGCAACCTAGTCGCACTCGTTCCACAAATACACTTAGATGATGAGGTAAAAAATGGTATCACTAGAAACGCCAGTCTGTGACTTCGGCATAAAAGCAATTGACTTTACTCTACCCGGCGTTGACGGACACACTTGGTCGTTACAAGAATGTATGGGTGAACAAGGCTTGTTGATTATGTTTATCTGTAATCATTGCCCTTATGTTAAAGCGGTACAAGATAGAATCGTTAGAGATGCCTTAGAACTGAAGCAGTTCGGCATTGAAACTGTTGCTATTATGTCTAATGATCCAACTGATTACCCTGACGATTCATTCGAGAATATGAAATTATTCGCCCAGCGCATGAATTTTAGCTTTCCTTATTTATTTGATGAAAGCCAAGCCATCGCTAAACATTACAATGCCGTCTGTACACCCGATTTTTTTGGCTATAATGCCAACTTTGAATTGCAATACCGAGGTCGGCTTGATGCGAGTCGTAAAGAGACTGCGCCAGCAGACACTCGTCGTGATTTATTTGAAGCTATGAAATTGATAGCCCAAACCGGCCAAGGGCCACAAGACCAAATCCCTAGCATGGGTTGTTCCATTAAATGGAAATAAGCACCACCGCAATAAGCTAAAACTTTACATCACAAACACACCGAGAGCATAAAATATGTCGATACAAAGAATGGTTGATCTGGATTTATCAGGAAAACGTGTATTAATTCGCCAAGATTTAAACGTACCCGTTAAAAATGGCGTCGTAACTAGCGATCTTCGTATACAAGCCAGTGTCCCAACCATTGAAATTGCTTTAGCTGCAGGTGCTGCGGTTATGCTTTTATCACATTTAGGTCGACCTGTTGAAGGTCAATATGATGAAGCCTCTTCTTTAAAGCCTGTTGCTGATCAACTAGCCAAGTTGCTTGGAAAGCCAGTTCGTTTAGAAAAAGAATGGCTTGAAGGTATTACTATCGCACCAGGTGAAGTTGTACTCTGCGAAAACGTACGCTTTAATAATGGCGAAGAAAAAAACAACGATGCTTTAGGCCAAAAAATGGCAGCCTTATGCGACATCTTTGTTATGGATGCCTTCGGTACTGCGCATAGAGCTCAAGCGTCAACACACAGTGTAGCTAAATTTGCGCCTATTGCTTGCGCTGGACCTTTATTAGCTAGCGAACTTGATGCGCTAGGCAAAGCACTTGAAACACCCGCTAAACCTTTACTTGCTATCGTCGGTGGATCTAAAGTCTCAACTAAATTAACAGTACTAGAGTCTCTTTCAGAAAAAGTAGATCAGCTCATAGTTGGCGGTGGTATTGCCAATACTTTCATTGCTGCTGCAGGGTTTCCAGTTGGAAAGTCACTATATGAAGCTGATTTAATACCCGAAGCACAACGCTTAATTGCTGCTGCAAAAAAAGCAGGTTCCGATATTCCAATTCCTGTTGATGTAGTTTGCGCCAAAGAATTTTCTGATACCGCAATTGCTACCATTAAGAAGGTTGCCGACGTAGAAGACGATGATTTAATTTTGGACATAGGCCCTGATACTGCAAAACTATATGCTGAATTAATAAAATCAGCTGGCACTATCGTTTGGAATGGCCCAGTAGGTGTATTTGAAATTGAGCAATTTAGCCATGGTACACAAACACTAGCTACAGCTATTGCCGAAAGTAGTGCTTTTTCTATTGCAGGCGGTGGCGATACGCTTGCCGCAATCGACAAATATAATATTAATGACAAGGTTTCTTACACCTCTACGGGCGGCGGAGCCTTTCTTGAGTTTCTTGAAGGCAAAGAACTTCCTGCCGTAGCTATATTAAAATCACGCAGTTAAAAATATCACTCAGTGAGGTAGTAGAGGCTGAAATCTTTAATCCATTAAGCTTTTAGCCGATATCATAATAAAGCTGTATCAGCTTTACATCTTGACCTCGCAGTCTGTACCTTGTACCTTAGATCCCTATCTGTTTGCGCAACAGACAGATAACTTTTCACTTACCTAGGTTTAAAAATGGCAAGAATTACCATCGAAGATTGTTTAGAACACGTAGAAAACCGTTTCAAATTGGTACTATTGGCGAGCACAAGAGCTCGCCAACTAAGTCATGGAGCAACTGAGTTTTTGCCACGCGGCAAAGATAAAGATACTGTTCTTGCCTTGCGCGAAATAGCAGCTGGCCACGTTACAACTGAAAACATCAATTTACTACATCGTGTCGGCGAAAGCCATGACCACAATCCAATGTTCTAACTATCGCTAACTATGTCGAAAATAGACGTTGCCGTCACACAAAATGGACTTCAAGAAGAACTGATTTCACGTTTATGTGACGCTTTATCCGTCTATTTAGACCCTGCTCAGGTTAACGATTGCATACGTGCTTATGAATTTAGCGCAGATGCACATCTAGGGCAATATCGTAAAAGTGGTGAAGCCTATATATGTCACCCTGTTTCCGTCGCCATCACGCTTGCCGAGATGCGCATGGATGCTAGTGGCATTATGGCTGCCATTTTGCACGATGTCATTGAAGACACCCCCATCACTAAAAAAGATATCACCCAACTGTTCAGTATAGAAGTTGCTGAGCTAGTAGACGGCGTTACTAAGCTTACTAAAATCGACGGAAGATCTCAAAGTCGCGCTGAAACTCAGGCAGAAAATGTTCGCAAGATGTTTTTGGCTATGGGCAAAGATTTACGCGTCATTTTAGTCAAACTAGCTGACCGCCTCCATAACATGCAAACCTTGGGCAGTATGCCTTCGGAAAAAAAACGCCGCATTGCTCGTGAAACTCTAGATATTTATGCACCGATTGCTAATCGGTTAGGCATGAATAAAATCAGACATAAACTAGAAGAATTAAGTTTTGAAGCTATGTATCCTATGCGCCATAGGGTATTAACTAAAGCTATAAAAAAAGCTAGAGGCAATCGCAGCAAAATCATCAACACGATTGAAAGCACCATTACTAAACGCTTAGAGCAGGCGTGCCTCCCCTGTGAAGTATCAGGACGAGAAAAAAACATTTACAGTATTTATCAGAAAATGCTGATTAAGAAACTATCCTTAGCATCCGTGTTTGATGTCTATGCTTTTCGGGTTTTTTGTGACAATGTAGATTCCTGTTATCGTGTGCTGGGTATTATCCATAACTTATATAAGCCGATTCCTGGTCGATTTAAAGATTATATTGCTTTACCTAAAGCCAATGGCTATCAATCATTACACAGTATTGTTATCGGCCCTTATGGCGTACCAATTGAAATCCAAATTCGTACTCACGAAATGCACCGCATGGCAGAATCAGGCATTGCAGCTCATTGGCTTTATAAATCCGATGACGATAAATCTGAAAAATTTCAGATTCGTGCCAATGAATGGCTGCGAGATTTACTAGAAATACAAAAGTCAGCAGGCGATTCTCTTGAGTTTATTGATAATTTAAAAGTTGATCTATTTCCACAAGAAGTTTTTGTTTTCACCCCCAAGGGTAAAATCATTAAAATATCCCGAGGCGCAACTCTAATTGATTTTGCCTATGCCGTACATACTGACATTGGCAATGCTTGTATTTCTGCTCGCATAGATAAACAACTGGCACCGTTACAAACGAAATTAGAAAACGGCATGACGGTTGAAATTCTTACTGCCCCTTGGGCAAGGCCTAATCCACAGTGGCTTAATTATGTGACCACCGTAAAAGCTCGTACCAGTATTCGAAACTACCTAAAACATTTTAAACAGCAAGAAGCCATCAGCTTAGGTAGACGATTACTAGAAAAAGAATTAAAAACCCTGAATATACATCTAGAAAATATTGACGAAGAGCGAATCCAAGCCCTACTAAAAATCTTAGAGCTTTCAAGTATTAATGAGTTACTAGAAGATATTGGACTAGGCAATAAAATGCCCTTTTTAATTGCTAAACAGCTAACGCAAAGTGATATCAATGCGCATATTAAATTGAATGATCATGATAATACCCAACAAACGCCTTTAATTATCAAGGGCACAGAAGGCATGGTCATTACACTAGCTAAATGCTGCAGGCCTATTCCTGGCGATCATATTATTGGCTATTTTAATCCCGGCAAAGGTATTGTTGTTCATCACCACGAATGTCGAAATCGCGCAGTAACGCGCAAAAAACACACTAATTGGCTAGATGTTGAATGGAGTCATGAAATAGCCGATGATTTCCCTACAGAGTTACGCATAGAAATACTTAATCAACGAGGCGCTTTAGCTACGTTGGCCTCAACCATTTCTGATCAAGCATCAAACATTGAAAATGTCACAGTTGTCGACCAAGATGATAGTGTTTGTGTTGATTTAATCATCCTGACCGTTAAAGATCGCGTGCATTTAGCGAAAATCATGAGGCGTTTAAAAGAATTATCTATCGTTTTAAAAATCACTCGCGTTAAAGGCTAAGTTCACGCTACACAACTTACATCAAAAGTAGTAGTTCATTCAAAATAAGGCCATTAGTCGCTAAAATTTGTTTAGGGAAAATACCTATATTGCCTTGGAAATCTGTCAGTGTTGCTCCAGCTTCTTTGGCAATTAAAGCCCCTGCAGCCACATCATATAAGTTAAGCTCCTGCTCCCAAAAAGCATCGACTTGCCCATCTGCGACCAAACACAAATCCACTGCTGCTGAACCAAATCGACGCTGCCCAGTGGTGTTTTGAGCAATTTTAGCAAAGCGCTGTAAATTATTATCTTCCAAATAAGACCTTAAACAGGCAAATCCAGTCGCAACCATAGACTCAGCTAAATTATCGACGGAAGAAACACTAATAATCCGTCCGTTTTTAGTAGCGCCTTTTCCCTGCTCCGCACAATAAAAATCATTTAAGGCAGGGGCATACACTACACCCATTATCAATTCTTGATTAATTTCTAAAGCGACACTAATTGCCCAAAAATATTGCCCCCTTGAAAATGAATGCGTGCCATCAATAGGATCAACAATCCAACGATTAGTCTGATTGTCACTTTGACCGCTTTCTTCCCCCCAAAAACCATACTCTGGATATTTTTCAGTCAACGTCTGTTTTAAAAATGCTTCAACGGCAACATCTGCGGCTGTAACAAAGTCCCTAGGACTTTTTTTATTGACTTCAACATTCTTCAAATCATTAAAATACGTTAAAGCAATCGTTCCTGCTTCACGGACTACGTCCTCAAGCAGAGCAAGCATAATGGACATTTAGATAGCCTTGAATTAAAAAAGCTTAATTATACGACAAGGTACATTGATTCGTTGAAAACTGACTCAAATTTAAAGCACCTCATACATGTTATGTATTGATACATTATATGAAGTTGCACGACTTATGTGTATGAATTACATATCGATGTTGAAACACCTAAAGCGTCGGCAACCGAACCGCCATGACGTCGCATATAGCATGATGCAATACGGCATTTACAGTGGAGCCCAATAATAGAGCTAAACCATGGCGTCCGTGTGAGCCTAATACAATTAAATCAGTCTGTTGTTCGTTAGCAAAAGCAATAATTTCTTGCTTTGGAAGTCCCCAAACCAAACGTTGTTGATCAACAGCCACTCCCAAATATCTACCTAATTGTTTTAATTTATCCTTTTCCACTTCCAGTAACTCATAGCCAGAATCAGCATACATACTAATAATGGTGCCATAGTTTGTATCAGGCATGGGGATATTATCCAAGACATGAATAATACTTAACTTAGACTGGTATTTATAAGCTAAGGACTTAGCTTTTTCTGCTACATACTCACTGTGCTCAGAAAAATCTACGGCCAATAGAATATGCTGATAATCATTCATTGAGGCTACCTCACTATAGGATAAAAGATTTTAAGATACTTGTCGGTCAAATGCCTAGTGATATTTAATATCGGGTATTATACAAGCCTACCAACACGCCTCATTGATCAGTATCCATAGAAATATTTATCTACATCCATGAAGTCACTAAAAAACCAGTTATTCCAATAGTTCGTAAAAATAAATCTAATATGTTCGGCGCGAGGGAAATACCTTAAGCTTACCAGTAGCTTGTATAATTCATTTAATATTTACAAGAGTTATGCTAAAGTTCACGCTGTCATGTAACTCATTAGGAGGCATTATAGCTATGTAGTTGCAGACCTAATAAAAATAACTATAACGAGGTTTATATTATATGAAATTATTAAAAAGCACTGCCGTTGTAGCCACACTAGCACTTTCTTTAGGGTCTTTTTCGGCTACTGCTGACGTTTGTTTAGGTATGGCTTGCATGTACAACAGAATGACAGCAGCGGAAGGCATAGACGCAACTATCGTTCAAGTTAATGAAGCAATGAAAGCAATTACTAGTAAGTCTGGCGATGAAGCTATTATAGATAACATTAAAGAAGCATTAGCAACCAGCAAAGAAATCAATGCTAATGATAAAGTTGACCGTAATCGTAATCGTGCAAATGACTCTTTAAAGAAAGCCCGCAGCGCAGTAAAAGAGGGTGATATGGTTAAAGCAACAGAGCTATTAAAAGAAGCAGAGGATCGTTTTTCAGGTCTTAAAGCCATGATTGACTTAACTCAAGCTGATAGAGTTTCACAACAAACTAACATGCTCAATCGTATTTTAGATACGCCTGATCCTTCTGCTGGAGTCCGTAAATAATAAGTTTATTATTAAACTATTTGAACTAGAGTCAAAGTAAGCTTTAAGCATGGTTTATTCTGGCTCTTATCAATAGCTACGAGGGTACTCTGAAAATGGCACTCTAGCCTGTCGACTATTCATTCTAGTCGTCCTAGTCGTACTATTCTTTCATCTACCGTACCTACAATTCGTCTAGTCACCTTGTACTTTCGCCTATCCAGTTGGCTTTCGTCATAGCCACTGTGCTCTTTAACCTACCGACTCGACTTTTCGCCGTAGTCATCGTTAGCTTCAGCTACTAAGTCAGTTTTTCACTCTAGCCGCCGTAATTCCTTTTTTTTGGCTAGCTATAGCATCATTCCTAAACACTATGAAAACAGTAGGCTCTATAGATCAAACAACGGCCTTACTCGCAGAAAAACAGCTTCGCTATTAACTCAATTTGATGCTCAAGTTAAATAATTTACGATATCAGATACTTGTTAAGTATCCCCTTTAAATTTCTTTTTGTCCGAAGATTACAAGAGCTGCCACCAAATGTCATTTCAACGAGTATAAATAAGCTAAACATGACATAATATGCAGCTTTTAGTCTTAGAACAGCTCACAGTTAAATTAAGCAATGACCCTGA
>CAMDOP010000034.1 GCA_945903675.1 Crenothrix polyspora | reverse complement strand
TTTAACATTAAAACCACGAAGCGCAATAAATTCTCCAACCTCCGAAGTTCACCATAAATTAGTATATTCAAAACCAGTTAATTTAGTAACAAATGCACAATGTCCTATTTTTGGTATCTCCCAATGCTCCGGCACTTCACCCAACCACTCAACACCGGAGTCGCGCATGGGGGCATTGGGATTTAAACCTTTGGTCACGGCATGGCTAATGACTGCCTGACGTTTTTCTTTGAGCAGCTTGATAAGCTGTTGTTGTTTTTCAATCAGGGTATCGATTTTGGTGGTTTCATGGTCGAGGAAGTTAGCAATATTTTCTTGCTCATCGGTTGTTGGAAAAACCAATGGAATAGCACCAAACTGCTCATACGTAATAGATTTACCATCTCTTAAACTATCTGTTGTTGACTGTAATGCAGCTATAAACGGATTGCTTTTAAATAAATAACGATAAAATCTTGGCGAAATAATTTTAGAGGCATTTAACACTGTGTAAGCAGGTGAAACACAACCCTTATAATCACTATGTTCAATGCCACCTTCAAAACTTCTTAAACTAATTACAAAATCATTCTTATCTACATGCCTAAATGAACTTGTACCTTTTAATGCAAGCATAACTTTAGTGTCATTTAACTGCATCATCAACGATTGCGGTATCACACCATATTTTTGACTGGCTGCGAGCTGCTCATCCTCATCTAAAGCGAGTTCACTACGTTTATTAAAAATACGTTTACCATCAAAAATTATCCACTGGCTAGGTATAGAACCTAACCATTGCGAACCAGAATCCTTATAGTCAGGATAAGCCTGATATTTCATCGCTATTCTCCAGCGCCACTATTCAGTGCGTAAAACTCATGCAATTTAGCTTGTAGCAGTTTTTTATCCGGCAATTGCGTCTGGTATTCAGCAATCAAAGCCGGAGATAGCGAGCGACTGAGGGCATATTCGACCACTTCATCATCCTTGCTGGCACAGAGCAGCACGCCAATGGCGGGATTTTCGTGCGGCTTGCGATGATCACGATCAAGTGCTTCCAAATAAAAGTCGAGTTTGCCAAGATGTTCTGGCTCAAAACGCCCCACCTTGAGCTCAATCGCCACCAGTGCATTCAGTCCCCGATGAAAAAACAATAAGTCTAGCGCAAAATCTTGCTTACCAACCTGCAAGGGATATTCGCTGCCGACAAAACAAAAATCACGTCCCAATTCCAGTAAAAAATGCTTTAGCCGTATAAGCAAACCTTGATGTAAATCTGCTTCGCTATGGACGCCAGACAAACCGAGAAAATCAACTAGATAGCTGTCTTTAAAAACATTGAATGCTTCTGGATGTGTTTGCGTCAACGCTGGCGACATTTTTGCAGGGCTTAAAATACTGCGCTCAAATAATGCCGTTTTGAATTGACGCTCCAATTCTCTGCTCGACCATTTTTCTTGTGTCGCCATTTTTAAGTAAAACTCACGCTCTTCGGGGTGTTTGCGTTGGCTAAGGATCATTAAGTTATGTGTCCACGGCAATTGTGTCAGCAGTGCCGACACTTTCTTATCCTGTGCGTAGGCCTCATAAAACTGGCGCATCCTAAACAGATTTCGCCTAGTAAATCCTTTTAAATTAGGCGAAGTCAGTGCGAGGTGATTTGCTAATTGATTAACAACGGCATCGCCCCATTGCGCAGTGTTTAACTTAGCGCTGATATAAGCACCAATTTGCCAGTAAAGTTTAATAAGATGCGTGTTAACTGCTTGATAGGATTGCTGCCTCGCGGTCTCAATAAGCTGAACAACTTCGGTAAAATCACTTTGTTGGGCATTAGGTGTTGTCACGAATGCACCTCTTGCAGCAGTTTCATAATCTCACTACTGACGGTATCCAAATCGGCATCAATATCCACTAAATCCCTAGGTGGCTGATACTGATAAAAATGTCGGTTAAACGGTATCTCATAACCGACAATACCAATCTCCTGATCTTTGGCATCTTTTTTACTCGCATCTATCCACGCATCAGGTACATGCGGCAGCACTTCTTTGATAAAGTAGGCTTCGTTAAGTGCATTGACTGATTGAGAGGGATCAAGGGCAACGTTTTCATTGTCGCGTAGATCGGTATCAGCTTGGTATTCCAACACTTTACCTTTTTCGGCAAATAAGCCATAAAAAGGATTGGCTTTTCCCGTATGGATTTTCTTGATGACTTTTTCTGCCGCTGGGTTTTTCCAACTGACCGCCTCAGTGATTTGTTTCTTTTCTTTGATCTCTAAAGTCACTGCTTGAGCTTTACAAGCTGTTTTTAAAGTCGATTCAAAATCGTTCATATCATCGTGTTGTGCGCGGCCGATGGTGTGTTGCAGTTGCCTAGCTTTGAGCAGAATTTGTTTTTGACTAGTCCAGATTTTGCTATCCAGTAGATCTTTTATTTGCGCTTCTTTTAGTTCACTAAAGTCGCTTTTTAAATAAGCTCTAATCTCTAGTGTGTAATCAATTAACACACCGTACTGATCATCGTCTTGGTTATCGCTCCAGTTTAATCCGTATTCTTTATAAACCCACTGCATGGCAACGTTTAAAGCACCCGGCGCAAAGCGCAAGGTATCAATGCGATCAACACTAAACTGGTAGGATAAGCGCAATGGCCGTTCAATAGTGATACGACGGTAACCAAACTCAAAGGTATTAAATATTTTACTGGCAAAGGTCTTAGCCGCTTCGGTTTTTGGATTAGCGGACTGGCGACCACGATTGCTTTTTTGTTCACTAGGTTTATCCAATTCAAGCGCATCAACCACTGCAAAGCTGCCAAAGGTGCGAATGATCGTAGCAATATCGTTTTCATCCATGACATTGCGTTTTGAACCTAAGGACTTGCGCATTTTTCCGCACAGATTAACGCCGTTAATTAACTGTACTTTACCTTTGCGCTCAAGCGCCTTTTTATTGGATAACACCCACACATAGGTTGATATACCAGTGTTGTAAAACATATCGGTAGGCAGTGCGACGATGGTTTCTAATAAATCAGCTTCTAAGATATAGCGACGAATCTCTGATTCACCCGAACCTGCACCACCTGTAAATAAAGGCGAGCCGTTAAGAATAATACCAATACGTGCGCCGCCATCGGCTGAATCGCGCAACTTGCTAATCAGGTGCAGTAAAAATAACAGTGAACCATCAGAGACTCGTGGTAAGCCTGGACCAAAACGACCATCAAAACCCTTAAGGGTATTTTCATCTTTAATGTCAGACTCAATCTTTTTCCAATCGACACCAAAAGGTGGATTAGATAACATGTAATCAAATTTATCGGCATACAGTTGATCATTGGACAAGGTATTGCCGAGTTTAATATTTCTAACTTCTTGCCCTTTAATGAGCATGTCGGCTTTGCAAATGGCATAGCTCTCTGGATTCAGCTCTTGGCCATAGCCACGCATCACCGCTTGTGGGTTCAATTCGTGAACATATTCCATACCCGACGACAAAAAGCCACCCGTACCTGCGGTTGGATCGTAGATGGTGCGAATGATGCCGGCTTTGGTTAGCGCATCATCATCTTCCATAAACACCAGCGCAGTGGTTAAACGCACAATATCGCGTGGCGTGAAATGCTCCCCAGCAGTTTCATTCGAGCTTTCAGCAAAGCGGCGAATTAGTTCTTCAAACACCAAGCCCATATCATGATTGGAAATAGCTTTGGGGCTTAAATCGGTTTGCCGAACTTTTTGGACAATTTTATAAAGTAAATTGGCATCGTTGAGCTGACCAATAAACTCATTAAACTTAAAGTGTTCAAAAATCTCACGGGCATCTATTGAAAAGCCCTGAATATAAGCCTCTAGATTAGCAGCAATGCCTGATTCTCCTAGTGTGGACAGATTCATTTTTGAGATGTTGTAAAACGATAAGCCGCCTGTTGCTCGTAACAGCAGTTTTTCCTGTGCTTCTTCTGGCAGATTCATGGCTTGTACTTTTTCAACCTGTGCAAGCACAGCTTCTTTGCTATCTTCCAATACGCCTTCAAGACGACGTAATAAAGTAAATGGCAGAATGATGCGGCCATACTGACTTTGTTTAAAGTCGCCACGCAGTAAATCGGCTAAAGACCAGATGAATGCGGCAAGGTTGTTAGTATTTTGTGTCATCGTTTATTACTTATTCTCATTTAATGCCAGATGTCAATGGCTGTTAGTAAGGACTACTCTCTCAGATTAACGGCATAGCATGTAGCGACTATAGACAAAGTCAATTTGAGATTTAGTTTTCCGAAATGGAATGTTGCTTTGGACTCCCAAAAATCAGTAAACAAAGACGTTAATAAAACGCTACGTTTCTGTTAGCTTAGCAAGCTCTATAGGAAGGTATTAGTTGAACATCATTAAGTTGATGAAAGTTGGCTGGTGCCCCAAAGTGGATTCGAACCACCGACCTGTCCCTTAGGAGGGGACCGCTCTATCCAGCTGAGCTATCAGGGCAATATTAGAATTTTACCATAAAGAGCAAGTCTAAATACTCGCAATTTATTATTTGTTTATTTTTAACCTGGCGGCCACTTCATTTGTCTACCGCCGAGTAGATGCAAATGTAAATGAAAAACTTCTTGCCCACCATGAGAGTTACAGTTAAAAACTGTTCGATAACCTTCATCTGACAAACCTTGCAGCTTAGCTAATTTGATGGCAGTTTGTAATAATTGACCGGCAAGCAAGGTATCATCTAAATCATTTAAAGTGGCAATATGCTTCTTAGGCACAATTAATATATGCACAGGGGCTTGTGGATTGATATCTCTAAAGGCTAAGACGGTGTCGTCTTCAAACACTACATCAGGTTTAATTTCACCAGCAACCATTTTACAAAATAAGCATGAGCTCATAGCATTACCCTTATTTATTTATTGATTAATCAGCTGTTTTAGCTGCAATAGCAATAGCTAAAGCTATTGCACTCTAACGCCCATAACGCTTGGCATTAACTTTATTAAGAAATTTCTCTTCGCCCATTAAAAGCATGAGATAAAGTACTGCTATCAATAAACTCAAGTTCACCGCCCATTGGGACTCCGTGAGCAATCCTACTGGCTGGAACCAGATGTTTTTTAGCTATTTCACCGATGAAATAGGCCGTTGCCTCACCTTCTACAGTTGAATTAGTCGCTAAGATTAATTCTTTAACTTCTCCAGAAGATAAGCGCTGCTCCAGTGAATCTAAGCCAAGTTGATCAGGACCTATACCATCTAATGGCGACAATCGACCATGCAGCACAAAATAATGGCCTTTAAACGCAGTAGCTTGATCAATAACCCAAGCATCTGCGGGACTTTCTACTATACAAATAAGCGAAATATCCCTTAAATCATCAGCACAAATATCACAGATAGGCTGCTCTGTAAAAGTGCGACACTGCTGGCAATGACCTATATTTTCAATTGCATTTACTAGCGTTTCAGCCAGTATCATTGCACCATTACGGTTACGCTGAAGTAAATAAAACGCCATGCGCTGGGCGGTTTTTGGACCTACTCCAGGCAGTATGCATAAATTTTGTATTAACTGCCCCAACACACCTTTTTTTTGCATATCAGAAAGGTAATTGAAAACCTGGAGGCAATGGCAGACCAGCAGTAATATCGGTCATTTTTTCTTTTTTCATTTTTGCCACTTTGGTAACTGCATCATTAATAGCGGCAGCCACTAAATCTTCAAGCATATCTTTATCGTCAGCTAATAATGATGCATCGATAGTCACTTTTCTTGCTTCGCGCTTACCCGTCATTAGAATAGTGACTAATCCACCACCCGACTCTCCTAGCACCTGCATTTGAGATAACTCTTCTTGAGCTTTTTTAAAATCTTCCTGCATTTTTTGAGCTTGCTGCATGATATTGCCTAAGGCATTTTTCATTTTCTTTCCTCTAATGGTGTTCTAGTGTTAGACCGGCTCTATGGTGCCAGGCAAAATACGTGCATCAAAATTTTCTTTTAAAGCCTGAATAGTAAGATCCGTATTAATTGCATCAACAGCCGCTTGTTGTTTATTTTCGCGCTCTTTAGTTAAAAGTACCGCTGGAGTCGCTAAGATGTTTTTTTTTTCTATAAAAACTAATTTAACAGAAGTGCCGCAATAAGCTTGCAGGGCTTTTTGTAGAGCCTCTTCTGCTCGTGCACGTCGAATATGACTGGGATCTATAATTAACTTACAAACGAAATCATCAATAGATTCCAATGCGCAATTATTAGCAAATTCACGCGTAAAACCATCCAGCTTCATGGCTACTATCATCGACAGCCAATTAGTAGCTTCATTAGCCGTTACAACATTTTTAGAAACTTCCGGCATAATAACACTAGGTGTAACCGAGACTTGCTCATGGGCTAAAGCCGTAGCCTTTACATTGGGAACTTTTATGGGCGTAGCAGCGGTTTTATGCTGTGTTTCTGGTTTAAATAACAGCATACGTAACATGACCATTTCGAAGCCACTACGAGGATCAGGTGCTAAATCTAAATCTTTTTGCCCCACCAAACCTATTTGATAATAAAGCTGCACATCTTCTGAGCTGAATTTTGCTGATAACGCTAAAATATCCTCGTTATCAAACTCATAATCTATAGCTGTAGGTATTTGTTGTACCAAGGCGATACGATGTAAAACAATTAATATTTCTTTCAATAAGCCGCTAAAGTCAGGAATTAAATTAGCAATCTCATTGATTTTATTTAGAAGGGTTATGGCATCAGCATCAGCGAGAGCCTCTAATAACTCAGTTACCGGTTGCAATGCAATAGTTCCAAGCATTGCGCTAACCTCTGAGGTCGTCACCTTACCATTACCATAAACGATAGCTTGATCTAGCAAACTTAAACCATCACGCATACTGCCGTCAGCAGCACGAGATAATAATTTCAATGAGGGAGCTTCAAATTCAATGGCCTCTTGCTCTAGTATAAAAGCCATTTGAGTATAAATCTGAGCAGGTAGTAATTGTTTAAGATTAAGCTGCAAACAACGAGATAGTATAGTAACAGGAATTTTATGCGGATCAGTTGTAGCTAAGAGAAATTTAACGTGCGGAGGCGGTTCTTCAAGTGTTTTTAGCAGAGCATTAAAACTATGCCCAGACAACATATGAACTTCATCAATAATATAAACTTTATAGCGACCATGATTGGGCGCATATTGCACGTTATCTAGTAAGTCTCGAGTATCTTCAACTTTAGTACGAGAGGCAGCATCGACTTCGATTAAATCTAAGAATCTTCCCTCATTTAATGCTATGCACACACTACATACACCGCAAGGATTGAAGTCTTGAAGATTTTCGCAATTAATTGATTTTGCTAGGATTCGAGCAATGGTAGTTTTACCTACACCGCGTGTTCCCGTAAACAAATAGGCATGGTGAAGTCGATTATGTTGCAAAGCGTTTATTAACGATTTGACGACATGTTCTTGTCCGACAACTTCTGTGAAATTTGAGGGCCGCCATTTTCTGGCGAGAACCTGATAAGTCATTGCAGGCTCGAAAGTAGTATCTGAATTGGGCGGTAATCGCACCAGCCACATCCCGGCACACGAAACGTCTGCTACCGTTGCTTCCTTCCGGACCTGGCGGGGTTTACAGAGTATCGTTGCGAGAGGACCGATACGATCACCATTATGCTTTAGCCTATGTGGCTAAAAGAAGGCTATTATGTCTGAATAATCCCAAGAACACAATAGCCATCTTAAAAATCTCCAACTACACTCTCATGAAACTTAAAATTAAGCACATGAGAGCTATTACACCGACTTAATCTTCGGCTGCTTTAGGGGTAGGCTCAGAAACTTTCGGCTCTGAAGGTTCTGTTTTTTCTACTCGCTCAGCGAACTCACTATTATATGACCTAGATTGTGAACCACGATCTTCACTACGACTATCTACGGCAACAAGAGAGGTATCACCTACGACAGCATCACCCTCACCTTCTGTTTTTTTATAGTTTGGATTGCGTGGCCTTCTACGATTTGGCCCTCTACGATTGTTATTTTTTCTAGCAGCAGGCTTCGTTTGATCATCAGCAGAGGCATCTTGTGCTATCGCTGAAGACTCAGCCACCAGGCCATCATTAACAATAGGTAGTTGAGTTTCAACCGCATCCAACCCAGCCTCTTCAGCACCATTAGCTGGCGCCAAGTTTCGCCTCACATTTCGGCCAGGGCCTCTCATGTTTCGAGCTCTAGGTTCTTTATTTTGCTCTGGCTTAACCTCTTGCACTTGAGTAAGATTTTCTGAGCGAGGCTCTTGTGCTACGCGTTCTGGACGAGGCTCTCTTGGTGCACGCTCTTGACGTAGCTCTTGCGGAGCACGTGGTGGACGCGGCTCTTGATTTCTTTGGCCTTGATTTCTACCGCCACGTCTATTATTTCGATTGCGATTGGGTTGACCGTCTTCCGCTAAACGAGGCTTTTCAGAACTAGGTACTGGCAGCACTTTAACGTCTTCCCCAGCATCAACAACAGAAGCCGCATCTGATCCTAATAATTTATTCCAAAAGCGCTTAATTAAACTGGCAGCTTCACTTTTAGCCTGAACAGGCGCAGGTGAATCATGCATAAATTCTTTAATGACGGCTCTTTCAATTTTTGGTTTAATTTGCTGAGCAAAATCAGGAACAGCAATATCTTCTGTCTTTATTTGCAAATAACTAGGACGCTCGTCACCGAATTCTTTATCCTTAATGCGCTCAATATCATAAGCTGGGGTTTCAAGATGCTTACTAGGCAAAATGATAATGCCGATTTTAAGTCTTTGTTCAATTTGTTCAATAGCATGACGCTTTTCATTCAACAAGAATGTTGCGCACTCGATAGGCAAATGAGCAATAACTTTCTCGGTACCCTTTTTCATGGCTTCTTCTTCAAGTATTCTCAATACCGAAAGAGCGACAGATTCCACATTACGAATAGTACCTTGACCTTTACAACGAGGACAGGGTAATTGCGTAGAATCGCCCAATGATGGACGCATTCTTTGCCTAGACATCTCCAACAAACCGAAGCGTGAAATACGACCTGTTTGAATGCGAGCTCTATCTATTTTAAGAGCGTCACGCAAATGGTTTTCAACAGTGCGCTGGTTTTTATTAGACATCATATCGATAAAATCGATAACAAATAAGCCCCCTAAATCGCGCAATCTGAGTTGACGAGCAATTTCATCAGCAGCTTCTAAATTAGTATTCAGCGCTGTTTCTTCAATATCACTACCTTTAGTTGCACGAGCAGAATTGATATCAACTGATGTTAAAGCTTCAGTATGATCGATAACCAATGAACCACCTGAAGGTAAAGAAACTTCCCGACAATAGGCTACTTCAATTTGTGATTCAATCTGATAACGGCTAAATAAAGGCACCGCATCCTGATACAACTTAGCTTTAGGCAAGAAGTGCGGCATAACTTGCTTAAGGAAATCTTGAACTAAAGCAAATGACTCAGGATTATCAATCAATATTTCATCAATATTGCCACGCAAATGGTCACGTAAAGCTCTTATAATGACGTTGCTTTCTTGGAATACTAAAAAGGGTGCTTTTTGTTCATTAGACGAACGATCAATAGCTTCCCATAATTGCAGCAGATAATTTAAATCCCATTGCAATTCTTCAGCATTTTTACCACAACCGGCAGTTCTGACGATCAATCCCATCGTTTCAGGGATTTCTAAAGAAGCCATCACTTCGCGTAAATCACTGCGAGTTTCGCCTTCTATACGCCTTGAAATACCACCTGCCTTAGGGTTGTTAGGCATCAATACTAAATAAGTACCTGCCAAGCTAATATAAGTTGTTAAAGCTGCGCCTTTATTGCCACGCTCTTCTTTTTCAATTTGAACCAGTATTTCCTGACCTTCTTTAATAAGGTCTTTAATAGCCGGTCTACGACCATCAGTCTCAGCACCTTCTTGAAGCTGACGATAAAGCGGAGAAATTTCTTTAAAAGGCAAAAAACCATGCTTATCAGCACCATAGTTAATAAATGCCGCTTCTAAACTAGGTTCTACCCGAGTAATGATGCCCTTGTAAATGTTAGATTTCTTTTGTTCTTTTGACGGTACTTCTATATCAAAATCATAGAGTTTTTGGCCGTCTACCAAAGCAACTCGCAGTTCTTCTGCCTGCGTGGCATTGATAAGCATTCTTTTCATTTTATATCCTTGTTGTTTCCTGCTCCATTGTCAGACTTTACTGAATCAGACTGGTTGGGTTAGTGCATCCAGTGCTTATCATTATATAAACACGATGCGATTTTCTAACAATAACACAATCATCTTAGTTGATACGGCCTTATATTCCGTCATCTGCGCCAGCTTTGTTGCTATTTTAAGTCAACAAAAAGCCACGATTTGGGCGCGGGACAGATGCTAAGTTAATGGTTCTCAGTCTTGATGGGTAAATTCTGTTTTAAAACAGGTATTAAAAAATCGTGCGTCTAGGGTCGTACGATGAACCCGAAAATCTTATAATGAATCGTTAATCACATGCGTGTATTTTAATCGTCATTAAGTCGCTCTAAACCAGTTTTAAAACTTAAAGCTGTAGAGCGTAAAGTCTGTTTTCCTTAAAAACTTGCCTAATATAACAACCTTATTGCATTACATCAATTTTAAAGCATCAAACATCCTAAATACTGTTATTATTTGCACCATGAACATACCAGAAAACGTGTTACCAAAAGTTGTCTATGTAGAAATTACTGAAGATAATTGCGACCAAAGACTTGATAATTTTTTAATCGCGCGCTTAAAAGGCGTGCCTAAAAGCCATATTTACCGCATCGTCCGTAAAGGCGAAGTTAGAGTCAATAAGGGTAGAGTCGATGTTAAATACCGCCTAGTTGCCGGAGATATCGTCAGAGTACCTCCAGTTAGAGTTGCCGAACGTAGCGAAGAGACTTACATACCACAAGGTTTGCAGGCAGCGTTACTCGATGGCATCTTATATGAAGACGAAGGTTTCATTATCATTAACAAGCCAGCAGGATTTGCCGTTCATGGAGGCAGCGGAGTTAGCTCTGGCATTATCGAAGGCTTTCGCCAACTCAGACCTGAAGCTCGCTTTTTAGAACTCGTCCATCGCCTTGATAAAGATACCTCTGGCTGTTTATTAATCGCAAAAAAACGCAGTGCCTTACGGTTATTGCAAGAACTGTTTAGAAATAGCCAGATACAAAAAACGTATCAAGCCCTACTCTCAGGCCAATGGAATAGAAAGAAATTAATAGTCACCGCACCACTACTTAAAAATGCCGGCAAAGGGGGCGAGCGCATCGTAGTCATTAGTCCGGCTGGTAAATCCGCTGAAACTTTATTTCGTCGTATCAAGTTATTTGCTAATGCCACATTAGTTGAAGCGTCTCCTAAAACAGGACGCACGCATCAAATTCGGGTTCATGCCGCAAGCCTTGGCCACCCTATTATTGGAGACGATCGCTATGGCTTCGATGAAGTCAATAAAACCTTTAAAGTAAAAGGCTATAAACGCATGTTTTTACATGCAAAAACACTAAACTTTCAGCATCCTGTTACCGGTGAGCAGATGACTATTTCAGCGCCCTTACCGGCTCAACTGGAAAACCTATTAAAAAATGAAGCAACGATTTGACTTAATCATCTTTGATTGGGATGGCACGCTAATCAATTCTATAGACTGGATCGCCCAGTGCTTGCAACAAGCTGCAATTGACTGCCATTGCCCTATGCCCGAAGTTCAGGCGGCAAAAAATGTCATTGGTCTCAGTATTAATAAAGCGATGCTAGACCTATTTCCTGACGTCGATGAGCAAACACTCAAGCAATTAATTGCCAGCTATAGTCAGCATTATTTCTCCAAAGACATGAATCATCACGATTTATTTCCTGGCGTCTATGACATGCTAACGCACCTCAAGGACCTAGGCTATCAACTCGCTGTCGCAACAGGCAAAACTAGGGCTGGGCTCACACTAGCCTTAAAAGCGACCGGCACTGAACATTTATTTTGTATCACTCGATGCGCTGATGAAACAGCCTCCAAGCCAGACCCTCGCATGCTGCATGAAATTATTACTCATACCCAAACAGCAAAAGAACGCGCGTTAATGGTGGGTGATTCTATCTACGACTTGCAAATGGCGCTTAACGCCTCAATCTCATCAATTGCAGTCAGCTGTGGTGCAAACTCAGCCACAAGCTTGCAGGCTTTTCAGCCATTACTGTGTTTAGAACAGCCCACCGAATTACTGAATTTTATATAAGGTTATAGTCATGGATAAACGATACGACGATCTAAATAAGGCTAATGTTACCCAAGAAGCTGGTTGGGAACACACCGTCATTGAAAAAATAGCCTTAGCCGCCATTACCGAACAAACCCGCGCCCGACGTTGGAGTGTCTTCTTCAAATCCTTAGCGTTTTGTTACTTAACTATCGTTCTGGGTATCACACTATACCCCGTACTTAAAAAAGACATGAACATAGACAGCAAAGAACATACTGCCGTCATTGATGTTACGGGGCCTATTGCAGAAGATAAAGAGGCCAATGCCACTAGCATTATAGAAAGCCTAAGAAATGCCGTAAAAGACAAACAAACTAAAGGCATCATTTTACATTCAAATTCACCCGGCGGCAGTCCTGTACAATCCGCCTATGTTTATGAAGAAATTAGAACTATAAAAAAACAACATCCTGATTTACCCATCTATGCAGTTGTCAGTGATATTTGCGCATCAGGCTGTTATTACATCGCCTCCGCCACCGATAAAATATTTGTTAATCCCTCCAGCCTTATAGGTTCTATAGGTGTGTTAATGGATGGCTTTGGCTTTGTTGATGTCATGCAAAAATTGGGTGTAGAGCGTCGCTTACTGACCGCGGGTGCACATAAAGCCATGTTAGATCCTTTTTCACCACCCAAAACTGATGAAACTAAATACATGCAAGGTTTGTTGGATCAAGTACACCAGCAATTTATTAGCGCTGTTAAAGCAGGTCGTGGCGATAGACTGATAGAATCACCTGATATGTTTTCAGGTCTAATTTGGACTGGCGAAGCAGGCGTTAAAATTGGCATTGCCGATGCGTTTGGTACTGAAGATTTCGTCGCCAAAGATATCATTGGTGCAGAAAATCGCGTGGACTTTACCAAACAAAGTCGCTTTCTGGATAAAATAGCCGGCAAACTAGGTGCGTCTTTTGGACAAGCCTTAGGTACGCTTTTGCAAAGTCCCAACTTACGTTAAACCCTCTACCGTTGTAGTTTTTTATTATTTACACGGTGTATAGCATCTTATTAACTGATGTTAGGCTGCCAGTCAGTGGCTTTAAAAAACAAATAAAGAAGTCGCTATCGCGACAGTTGTTTTAATCGGGTATTCCCACCCGAAGGCGAGTTACTTTTCTCGTTCCCATGCTCTGCGTGGGAATGCCGCCAGAAAGTATCCAAAGAAAAGGTGGCTCGATTGCCGCTGCTTCCTGCCCTCCTACCGACGCACGGCATCCATGCCGTGCCCCTTCGGGCTAATCCCAACAAAACCTGCGGTGCTCGGCGCGGCAAACGAGAATAAAACAACGTTACTAACGTTACTGCGTAATATCAGTTATTACTCAACAAATCCTTGGCAAAGGATCATCTTCCAGTTCTTGTAAAATACGCTCACTACCCAACTCACCCTTGGCTAAATCTAAAGGAAATATGGCAGCATCAGTGCCTGTATCTAATAAATCATTTTTTAAATGCTTAACGAACAACTGCTCAATCAACTCGCGCATCAATCGACTGCCATTGCCATGCGCAACACTAATATGGGTATCATTAAAATGAGTACTAGAACTCATTCAAGTTCTTTAAAAGATTAATGCCTATGTTAAATCATAACATCCGTCATTTGATTTTGACGGCTAGATTTCATTTATCGATAACGACAGCATTCAAGGTATAATTAAAAGCAACATAACAAAGCCCTAGGCCACCAGCATGGGCTTGGTAGGCCTATTAGCTGTGCTACATGTTTATGCGCATGGCTTAGAAATGCCCGATGAGCAAACGGCTATCTACTATGGCAGTGGTTTTGTACTAACGACGGTCTTATTGCATATTACCGGCATCGTTCTAGCTACTTTTCATCAAGTATTATTATCACGTTTAAGCGGCTTAATGATTACTCTGACTGGTCTTTATTTAGCCAGTACAACCTAACACTGGAGCTTTACCCATGTGCCTTGCCGTACCCATGCAAATCACCCAAATAAATGGCGATAATGCTCATTGTGTCGCCAAAGGCATAGAGCGCGATGTGAGTCTATTGTTGCTTGCAGACGAGGACATTAAGCTCGGTGATCATGTCTTAATTCACGTAGGCTACGCCCTGCAAAAAATCAGCGCAGCGGAAGCCCTATCTACTTGGGAATTGTTAGATCAAATGTCGTCCGAGGATGACTTGCGTGCATGAACTCTCTTTATGCGATGACTTACTCAGTCAAGTCGTCGCTATTGCCACGCAACATCAAGCTGAATCCGTAGAAAGCATCACCGTTAACCTAGGTAAGTTATCAGGCATAGAATCCAGCTTGTTAGATACAGCCTTTAACCTGCTCAAAGCCGGCACCGTGGCAGAACATGCCGAGTTGATTATTCAGCAGTCACCGGTGATCGTGTCTTGCACTCAATGCAACACACAAGCCGAAGTCGCTGCCAATCGCTTACTCTGCCCTACATGCGGCAACACTGATACCGTTTTAATCAGCGGCGATGAAATGATCTTAGCCAGTGTGGCATTATTTACCTAGATTTCCCCGCCATAAACACAAAGCTCATCAAGTGCAGAAGTCAGTAGGTTTGGCTAACGGCTTTATCGTTAACCCAACACAGTCGTCAACAATGTTGGTGTAAAACAGCTTCAGATGTTTTAAGTGCAATAGCTGAAGCTATTGCACTCCAGTAAGTAGGGTGGGCAGAGAGCGCTGCCCATCCTACACGGCTTCCACTGCAATCGAGCGTTTAATTGCCTAACGAGTGCTTAATCGTTTCTTTATAATGGTTTAATCGGAGTGTTTAAGTGCTTAAAAAGCCAAAGCAAACGCTTATTCCGTTCGATTAAGCGTTTCAAAAAATATAATCAAATGCTTAATCCGTCCAATTAAACGTTTCAAAAATCAAATCAAATGCTTAATCTGTCCAATTAAGCGCTTCAAAAATTAAATCAAATGATTAATCCGTCCAATTAAGCGCTTCAAAAATCAAATCAAACGCTTAATCCGTCCAATTAAACGCTTCAAAAATTAAATCAAATGATTAATCCGTCCAATTAAGCGCTTCAAAAATTAAATCAAATGATTAATCTGTCCAATTAAGCGCTTCAAAAATCTAATCAAATGCTTAATCCGTCCAATTAAGCGCTTCAAAAATTAAATCAAACACTTAATCTTTCCAATTAAGCGCTTCAAAAATCTAATCAAACACTTAATCTTTCCAATTAAGCGCTTCAAAAATCTAATCAAACACTTAATCATTGTTGCTAAGCTCTTAGTCGCGTAAGGATGGGTAGTGGCGATAGCCGAAACCCATCAAAACAAAACCCTTAAATACATAATGCCAAAAAAAAGTGCATTTATGCCTCTCAATAAAACAACAACACCACAAATACCGTGCTTTCGATTATGATGGGTTTCGGCTATCGCCTCTAAGAAATGTAGGCTGAGCAAACAGCTTTATCGTTTGCCCAGCCTTTGTCGATATAAACAGTGAGCATAGTGCATTGCCCACCCTTAGCTTTAAAACAGCAAAAACTGTTTTAAAGCTAAGGCTTTCAAAAACCTTAAAGCAAAAAAAAACCGCATTAGTAAACTAATGCGGTTAAAGAGAGAGACACTGTATATCTGTATTCGGCCGTTTAAACCATCAAACTGCCGAACTTTAACTTATAAGGTAGAGGCGATAGCCAAAACCCATCCTACTTTTTAAAGCGGTCGGGCAACGCTGTTCGTTGCCCGACTTTTTCACCGATCAAATCATGCTAGGTGTAGTCGTAGTGCTTAGTAATTCCACTGTAACTGCGCTCTAGCCATGTCACCCGAGGCTTGTCCAAGATTTTTAGTGTTGGTTCTATCCATCATAGAATAAGCCAACGTTAACTCAACGGCCTTACTGTATTGATATTCCACACCAGCCTCGACTTCATCGACCGAAGTCCTTGGCGAATTGACTGCAGCTTTCCAAGCGCCGCGATAAGTTTGCCACTTTAGATAAGGCTGCAGGTAGCCATCGGCACGGAACACATTATCAATCTTGTAACTGGCCTGCACATAGCCGCCGGTTAGCTGTTGTCTTTCAATAGCGCCGTTACCTTTATTAGCATCTGGATTCAAGGTTGCACCATTACCCCAATTCCATTCCGCCTGCAAGCCGAATGGTTGTGGGAACAGGATGGCATGGAGGGCGACGCGCTCTTCAGTTATGTTTTTGTTGCTTACCCCATGAACGGCAGCTGTTGTTCCAGATGCAGCAGCATTAAGTTTTATACCAGAAGACCTACCAAACACGCTAGCAGCACCAACAGTTGGAGTAAAGCTACCTGAAATCGCATCGGCGCCCACTTCCAATACCTGACCTTTAAACATGCCGCCCAGGAAGTTCAATTCAACCGGATAGGTAGTGTGAACAACGGTATATAAATCGTCGTTTAGTTCAGTACGGTTTAGACCCCCTCCGTTGTATACACCTACGACGACGAGACCGTAGTCACCCGAGGTTTTTAAACCTTTCTTAGTCATGTCTTTCCACAGTTTTTGCACATGCTCAGGCGACCAGTAAGCGAACAAACCTAGGTCTCGCTCGCTCGGCACCGCGCTGTTTAAGGCATCATTACGATCGAGCGCGAAACGGTTTTGTGAAGACTGCAAGTTTTCCCAGCCGAACGGTACTTTAGACTGACCGGCGCGTATGCGATATTCGTGTTTCTTGTCATACGACAAATCCGCATAGGCGTCACGCAG
>CAMDOP010000033.1 GCA_945903675.1 Crenothrix polyspora | reverse complement strand
CAATATAAGCTGCCATCTTGTATAGAGGGATGGGTTTTAATAATATCGTTTAATAACGGTGTCAAAGCGCTTTCCGTGCCCGCAGCATGTTTGATGACGCCGTACCAAGTGATATCAAAGTCTTCGATCAATTTAGTTTTAAAGCCGGTATCTTGCTGGCAATAAGCGATGATAGCTTGCCATAGCTCTAAGAGCTTTTCATGATAAACAGGCAAGTTTTGTTTCATGCTGGCCATCCATATTTGATCGACACTGCGTTGTTTAGTTAAAATAACAGCACCATGATTCAAAACGACTTCTTCTTGAAAGGGCAGGGTGACGCGATTAAAAGCAAGGCTGTCACGTCCCGTCACGGCCACAATTTTGAAGCCTTGAGCTAGCCATTGCCATAACCATTGTTGTTTGTGAGTAGCATACGAATTATCGGTGCCATCGGCTAAACTAGCTCTGGCTTGTAATTTAGGGTCATCTGCGCCTAGTGGACATTTTCTCAAAGTCTGAAATAAGGTGTCATCAAGGTCTAAAAAAATGTAGCTTTGCATGGTTTTCGTCATGTTGATTAAGTTCAAATCTAGCACTGATAGCATTCCATGCCTGTAAGCGGTTGATAAGTTCGGGTCCTAGTGGTGTTTCGTGGCAAAGTATAATGTCTCGGTAATGTTCTGGATTTAGGTTGTAAATAAAATTAGTAATGTTGTCTTGGTAGTTATCTTCAAACTGACAGACCAAAGCAATATCGTTGCCTACATGGATGGGCGAACGTGTCGTGCTTTGTATTTTTACTTTAAAACCCGCGTTCTCAAGGACACGTCCCAATAAATAAGCAGGGGCGTTACATTCCCCCGTACCTAAGACCAAAAGTGGACGTGGATCACTGAATTCAGGGCTTAAACCACTTTGGTATAAATCCTCTATGACATCACCGCCTAAGTTAATGGGGGTTGTAATGCCTAAGCGCCCAGGCCAAGCCAATAAATGTTGCTTACACTCGCCGTTGCCGGATACATTAACGGTAATATTATCAAGGGTGGCATTGGCTCGATCTTCAAAGTGTAAGATGCCCTGTCGAAAACAAATCCATTCTACTTCCACGCCTGCTTGTGTTTCTAATGCGAGCCTATCATCAGGATGCGCGAAATTGACCAGACTCACGATAAATACTTTAGTTAACTGAGTATTCACTGCTTGAAAAGCTTTAATCAGACGTAAAAATGTTTTGCCTGTACTGATTTCATCGTCGATCAGCACGAGTATTTCTGCGCTTAAAAACTGTTTTCGATAATCTGCTTGCACAGGATAATACAGAAAAAAGTCAGTAGCATGACTATGCGCTTCTTCAAATTCTAAACGTTCATTGTCCTTCAGATGATAGCGGGTGGTTTGTAAAAATAAGGCGTCAGCAGCGCCTTGTTGGCAAGCCGCTTCAAATACACCATAACCGAGACCGGTTGCGGTTTCTGCCATGCCTATCCATAGCGAACTACTGCCTATGCCTGACTTAAGGACTGCTCTCGCTAAGGCACGATAAGACCAACTCATCAGTTTAGGCGTAACAGGATAATGTTTGCCCAAAACTTTGCTGACCAACAAAAACTTACGTTTACTACTGACGCGTGCGGCAAATCCTAGTAAACGATGTAATGGAATACGTCCGGGTTCAAGGTTTAAGCGTAGTGTGCCGGTATCTAATTCGATAGTGATGGTTTTATTCATAGTGTGCTTTTGAAGGGCAAGAGGGGGGCGGTTTATAGTCACTGCTTTAAGTTGGTAGTCAAAGCTTGGAGTGCAGAGCTTCAGCTATTGCTTGGTAAAACAGCTAAAGCAAATACAAAGATGACTTAACTTAAATGTCGTCACGCTTATAATCGGCTAATGAAGTGGCTACTCACTATTAAGTAGGCCATTTTGTCGGGTTACGCTATCGCTAACCCGACCTACGTAATTCAGAGTATAACAGGCGTATTAACTTCGGTTACTTTTAAACCATATTGAATAACTGGCGTTTGAATAAAATCGCCTTTAATACTCTGTAAGGCGATTTTTGCTAAATTCGCACCTGATAAACAAGCCATGCCAAAGCCACCGGAAGGACGGGGATTGATTTCCAATAAACGAATCCCTTGCGTACCTTCTTTAAACTGAATGTTGAATAAACCATTGAGTTGATATTGCGCTGTTAATCGAGTCACCATGCCGCTTATGTCAGCATTGTTATCAATAATTTGACCGTAACCTGCTAACAGAGGTTTTTTGCGTTGAACGGCGCAGAGTAATTCGCCCTGTCGACCGGCACAATCTACACTCCATTCATACCCGCCCAAATGCTCCATAACCAATAAGGTATCGAATTCGGGCGTATTTTTCATGCCCTGGCGTAACTCTTGCAGTGGGATTTGATATTCAATGCCGCCCAGTAGTTGGCTGATGCTGTCTCGTTGCCTATCTAACACTCTAAAACCTAAACCAAAGACTGATACAGCTGGCTTAACACAGAGTCGCTCATGTTTTTTTGATAAATCAGCCACAGCTTGGTCAAATTCATCGGCATTATTAACGGCGATGAAATCCATGGTCTTTGC
Source organism: Crenothrix polyspora (assembly GCA_945903675.1). Classification (GTDB taxonomy): domain Bacteria; phylum Pseudomonadota; class Gammaproteobacteria; order Methylococcales; family Methylomonadaceae; genus Methylobacter_C. The sequence continues at coordinate 14,735 of CAMDOP010000033.1, read as the reverse complement.
AATAGCAGGATTTAAATGGCTATAAAAATCTGCTTTATTATTCAGTAGTGTGAGTATTTCATAATTGGCTACGGAGAGGACTTGCGTACCAGTCGCCAAAAATAAATCATGATGTTGACTGATGAGTGTGGCTTCTTTGCCCGGCCAAAATAATTGTATATTATGTTGCCGGCAAAATTCCACACACCATTCTAGGTAGTCGGCGCCGGTTAAGTCAGGCGGTTCAAGATGCCATTCGTCTGCAGCCAAAAAGGCTGCAGCGTTGCTGTGCGTATGCGTACAAATTAAGCTGACGTCATCTATTGGAAAGCCTTGATGAATAGTTCTAAAGACTGAACTTATGGTTGAGAAGGTCTTGTTAAACCAAATTCTCATTAAAGATGCATAGTAATGAGGGGTAATAAGTTTTCAATAGTTCGGCCAGTACCATTTTCGCCGATAGCATGCATTTTCCATTCACCATTATGGCGATATAGTTTAGCCATGATTTGTGCAGTATGTGAACCTTGAGCTGTTAAAGTGTAGCGGGCAATTTCATTGTTATTGTTGTTATCAACAATGCGGCAATAAGCGTTTTCAACGGTATTGAAAGTTTCACCAGTGTAAGAGCTGACTGTAAATACTAAAGATTTAACGTTTTCGGGGATTTTATTTAAATCAACAATGATTTGCTCATCATCACCATCACCTTCGCCGGTACGATTGTCACCCGTATGTAAAATACTACCATCACGACTTTTTAATTGTCCGAAATAGACGATATCAACCACTTTGTTTTCGTCATTGAATAACACGCAAGAAGCGTCTAAATCAATAGCTGAATCCTTGTTGCCGCCACCCAATATGCCTTTTATGAGGCCAACTTTCGGTGTTTTCGCATCCCAACCTAAACCCATGACTATCTTGCTTAAAGTGCTGCCGGATTCTTTAGATAAAGATATTTTTTGACCTTTTTGTAAATTGATAGCCATATAGCCTGTTCCTAAAAGAGAGTAATTTGATTGGTTCTAGCTTACCGTATCGGAGCCGTTAAGTTATATGATCATCTGGAGTAAAACAGCTTTAGCTGTTTTATAAAGCAAGAGCTGAAGCTATTGCACTCCACGTTTATATTATTACGATTAACTTAATGGCAGCGCAGTAGTTTGGGCTAACGACTTTATTGTTAACCCAATATTGAGCCATGAGTATGTAAGGTTCCGAAAAGCATGCAGCCAAAATTGCGATACTTAGGTGTTATACACTCACACCAAAAGAAGAAGCTAATGCACCTAGACCACCAGCAAAACCTTGACCAACTGCTTTAAATTTCCAGTCGCCATCTACTCGATAAATCTCACCAAATATCATGGCTGTTTCGATAGAGGCATCTTCACTCAGGTCATAACGCGCAATTTCTTGACCGCCATTTTCATTAATAACGCGTATAAAAGCGTGATTAACTTGGCCAAAATTTTGTTTGCGAAGGTCAGCTTCATGGATGGTGACAGCGAAAACAACTTTATCAACATCAGCAGGTACTTTAGACAATTCAACTTTAACAGTTTCATCGTCACCATCGCCGGCACCCGTGGTATTGTCACCCATATGTTGAATAGCGCCATCAGCGACGAGTTTATTATTATAAAAACAGAAGTCAGCATCTGAGCGAACTTTACCGTCTTGCTTAACTAAAAAAGCACTGGCGTCTAAATCAAATCCAGAACCATCGGTGGCACGGGCATCCCAACCTAAACCAATTACTATTTTGTTTAAACTAGGTGCTTCTTTGCTTAAATTGACGTTGCCGCCTTTGCTCAGTGAAATTGCCATGCTGTAACTCCTAATAGGGTGATAGTTAAATAGAATTAAATATTGATACCAACCTTGTTTGCCATAGATGGGCATAGTGATATTGGCTGTTATGTCGCTGTATAACGTCGACCAATATAATAACCGCTAAAATCCGGATTGCCTAGTGAGTGACTTATTACAACCTCTAACCTAGTAATAAGGAATCTATAGTATTGGTAGGTGCTCCTTAAAAACCCAGTTAAGGTAGGTGGTTTTGTGATGCTTTACGGTAACTTTATATGTCTATATTTGTACAAGTTGTTTAAATAAGTTATTGAATTTTTCTTATCTTTTTAATGGATAAGCTATTCTAATAATAACGTTTTCTTTTGAAAAATAGGCGCATTACACTCTTAGTTAGTTAATTATAAAGCTGGGAGAAGCATCTTTATGTCATCACAAATAATTGCAGGTTTAGTTAATAGATTAATGTGTCAATGGGATGGCAATCATCACTCATTAAAACCTTGCCGTAAGATAATAATGAAAAGGCAATATCAATTATTTTCCGGTATTGTGGCGAGTTTTATATTTTTATATCCAGTTGTTTCAGAAGCTACCGATGGTTACTTTGCCAACGGTTATGGTGCTCGTAGCAAGGGAATGGCTGGCGCAACAACAGCTTTGCCACAAGATGCCTTGGCGGCGGCAACAAATCCTGCGGGTATGGCTCTGGTTGGCGATCGTGTCGATCTGGAATTGGAGTTGTTTAATCCTAACCGAGAATACTCCGTTCAGGGTGCGCCCACTTTTGCCCCCGGAGCTTTTCCGCTAAATCCTGGAACGGTTAAAAGTGACAATAGCTTATTCCCCGTGCCTACTCTAGGTTGGAACCATAAATTGGATAACAATCAGTCTATCGGTTTAACTGTATTCGGTAATGGTGGCATGAATACAGATTATCCGGGATTTTCCAGTAAAACTTGTCCACCCGGAGGATCAGGGACTTTTTGTGCAGGTAGTACCGGTATAGATCTGGAACAAGTATTTATTAGTCCAAGCTATGCCCATAGTTTCGAAAACAATCGCTATTCTTTTGGAATTGCTCCAATTTTTGCAGTTCAGGCCTTTAAAGCCTATGGGCTCGATGCTTTTCAGGGTTTTTCCAGCGATCCAGTAAGCCTTTCCAATAAAGGTCGTGATTATTCCTACGGTGGAGGTGTACGTGTTGGTGGCTTAGTTGAATTAATACCCGGCCTGCATCTGGGCGTTTCCTATAAAAGCCGAGTGTACACCACGCCTTTTAGCAAATATGCAGGACTTTTTGCTGGACAAGGAAGCTTCGATATACCTGAAAGCGTAAATGGTGGGCTGGCGTGGAACATCAATAAGAGCATCACTACAGCTTTCGATGTTGAGTATATCCGTTATAGTAGTGTCAATTCGGTAGGAAATGAACTATTACCTAATTTGCAGACAGCGCAACTTGGTAAAACTAATGGTGCCGGTTTTGGCTGGAAGGACATGACTGTCTTTAAATTCGGTAGTCAATGGAAGCAAAATGAGTGCTGGACTTGGCGTGGCGGCTTTAGCTAGGGCGCACAACCTATTCCTAATTCACAAGTGTTATTAAATATTTTGGCCCCTGGCGTCCAAGAATGGCATTTAACGACTGGATTTACGCATAGTTTCAGCAATAAAGATGATTTGAACTTTTCGTTTATGTATTTACCGAGCAACATTGTCAGTGGTCCAAACCCCTTGAGTCCTGGCCAAACCATTAATCTGGAAATGTATCAACTCTCGTTTCAACTGGGTTGGTCTAGACGGTTTTAATGGCTGATGCTTTTTTAGATCATAGTAAATTATTTCAATTACTGACAGGATTTCAATGGAGAACTTTACACCTTATTCAGCTTTGATTGGCGGCGCATTAATTGGATTGTCAGCTGCATTGCTATTATTTTTAAACGGTCGCATTGCCGGAATATCTGGCATTGTTGGTAAAGCACTATTTCCAGAGCAGCGCGAAGATGTGACTTGGCGCTTTTATTTTCTGGCTGGCTTATTATTGGGTCCCTTGGTTTTAAGCTTGGTCAATGGCACTCCTTTTAATTTCCACATAGAAACTTCAATGCCTGTGCTGGTGATCGCTGGACTGTTGGTGGGTTATGGTACCAGTCTTGGTGGCGGTTGTACCAGTGGTCATGGGATTTGCGGGCTTGCACGGCTTTCGCTACGATCCATTATTGCTACCGTGGTTTTCATGGTCATCGCCGGCATCACTGTTTACATAGTGCGTCACTTGATTGGCGTTAAGGGATAAAACGATGCTTAAGAATTTATCGTCCTTGGTTTGTGGCATCTTGTTTGGTATTGGATTACTTATATCCGAAATGGTTAATCCCATGAAGGTACTTGCTTTTCTTGATATTACCGGACAGTGGTATCCCAGTTTAGCGCTAGTTATGGTGGGTGCCCTGATAACTTTCGGATTGGCATATAGACTGATTATTCGTAGACGAGCTCCGCTGCTGGAAGATCGCTTTCATCTGCCTGATTCTGCAAAGATTGACACAAAATTACTGATAGGTGCCGGTATATTTGGCATAGGCTGGGGCTTATCGGGCTTTTGTCCCGGAGCGGCAATCGCTGCCATTGGCAATGGCCGTCTGGAGGCCCTTTTATTTGTGTTTGCTATGTGTTGCGGAATAGATCTATTTCGGATTATTCATAGAGGCAAATAGTAGAGCTTATTAGATAAGTTTACGGCTTTATTAATTTCGCTTTAAGGATACAAAGCATAAGTATGAACCTCAATAGGTCTTGTCGAACATTTGCTAGGACTATTAACGGCTTAACAGGACCTGTCGAGCGTTTGCTAGGGCAATTAACGGCTTAACAGGACCTGTCGAACGTTTGCTAGGTCTATTAAAGGCTTAACAGGACCTGTCGAACGTTTGCTAGGGCAATTAAAGGCTTAACAGGACCTGTCGAACGTTTGCTAGGGCAATTAACGGCTTAACAGGTCTTGTCGAACGTTTGCTAGGACTATTAACGGCTTAACAGGACCTGTCGAACGTTCGTTAGCGCTATTAAAGGCTTAACAGGTTCTATCGAACATTCGGTAGCACTAATAATGTCTTAATAAGTCTAGGGAGCGTTTGGTAGAACTAGCGAGTGCTTAATAAAACTCGATAAGATGAACTAATCCTCAAAATTCGCCATTTTCCAGTGACCGGAACAATATAAGTCATGGTTTTTTTTGAAAGGCTCCACATGGCTATATTCCCAATAGCCATAGAGTTGCCCGATATTATTATAAAGACTACGCGTCATTACAATGATCGGCACATAGGTATAAAGTCCAAGCTTATCATAACCTTGTTTTTTAAGATTGTTCAAAACTGGGCTGACTAAAGAAAGATACATAAAGGTCAGCGTAGCTAAACTGATCAACCAAAACCAAAAGGAATAGAAGCCCAGCAAAAACGTGCCTATCCAAATGGCATGGGTACGCAAATGATAAAATGCCGCCGTTAAATCAGCCTTGGCTATTCGACCTGTGCCTCTGCCGTATAAAAAATACTGTTTGGCTAGTTTTTTTAAGTTGGGTCTGGGCCGCCAAGAAACGATAGCGTTTGAAGCCAAAGCTACTTTATAGCCTAGCGACTTGGCTTTTTGGGCAAACAGTGTGTCTTCGGCAGTATAAAGCCACTCCGGATAACCTCCTGTCGCCGTCCAGAGGCTTTTTCTAAAAGCCGAATTTCTGCCGTGAAATACACGGTCATGTTCATTGGGTGAATTACCCGATGTCGATAAAGCACCGGCAAAAAGTTCAAATGGGTTAACAAACTCGACCTTACGAAGCCCAGAAACCGCAGCAAAATCTAAGGTATCTAACAGTGGCTTTACTAATTCTTCTAGCCAAGTTGGTTCTGGGTGACAGCCACCATCTGTTGCCGCAATAATACTGGCGTTTGCGTGAGCGATGGCAATATTTCGTCCCTGAGCGATATTGACACCTTTAGCAACAATATAACGAATGCTAGGATCATTGCGCATGTATTCTTGCAAGACTTCTAAGGTTCCATCCGTTGAGCCGCCATCTACGATGATTATTTCATCGGCTTTGCGTGTTTGGGTTAAAAAGGCATCCAATAAGTTTTTTATACTAATACGTTCGTTTAAAACCGTAGAAATTATCGCAATGGTTTCAGCCTGCATAATCATTCTCTCTAGTTGTTACAATAATTAAGGTCTCTCTTAAGCGCAGACAAAAGGCGAAAGGTTAAATCTAGTATTTGCCAAGGCTTAAGTTGCTTTAAATCTTTCGCCCTGTGCCTTTCGTCTGCGCTCAAGCTGTCTCGGTTTAAGTTGCTTGCCCATAATTATAAGGGGTGGTCGAAATAATCGCCGTCTATACCACTTCTGTACCAGTTGTTAATGGTAGTAGACGTCAGGGGTAATTCGCTGTGAATTTGATAGCGATTACCTCTAGAGGGCAACGCTTCGTAACCCAGTTTTGTAAATAAGTTCGTGAGCTGCGGTGACGCGATTTCCAAGTTGACCCAAGAAATACCCTGATCTCGCCACATCTGAATCAAAAGCGCCAGCAGCGTCCGTAAGCAGCTTTCATCATGTTGAGGATAAAAAATATCTCTTAATACCGCCATGCTAACCGAGTCGGAATAGTGCTGCACATGCCAGATAGCAAAGCCGCGTAGTGTTGAAGTAGCGTCATACAAGGCACTTAAATGCAGTTGACAGGTAGGCGCATCAAAGAGTCGCCAGTTTAAATAGGAACTGCTGCGTTCAAGACAAGAGCGATAGCAGTGTTTTTCTCGTTCCCATAGTTGATCGAATTGTTCGTCGCAATGGACCACTTCCTTAATATAAAAACTTCGCTGAGCTTGAAGATTACTATCTCGAAGTTGTAAGGATAAATCCAAAGCCCGACCCAGCAAGCCCCCTAATAACTTACCAAAGCGTTTTATTAACGAGCCTTGAAAGCTTACTCGTAATCTAAAAAAATCATTACTTGCACCACCAACTTCAACATAGCCCAGATTTTTATAAGCTTTCTGAGTAATAATTCCAGCCGTTGTGCTACCCGTGATATCGGCAAACTGGCTGCTGTGCTCGATAAGTTGGGTAGCCAGACCTTTACCGCGGTACTGTTGGTCTACACTAGTATTGGCGCAAAAGGCAATAATTGTCGCTTGACCATTCAGCCACCAAGGCTGTGCAAACATAGCGCGAAAGGCAATCAAGCGACCATCATGTTTAATGCCTACCCCGATTCCTGGTAAGTTTTTTTGCCAAGGGTTGTGAATAATTCGCTGTGTAAACCACTGTTCAATATGGGTGGGCTGAACTTTAAAATCTTCGAAATTATTAACGGCAAGCCGAAGGCACTCGGGAATGTGTTGCTCAAAAAGAATTTCCTGTGTGAAAACCTGCTCGGATTCAGTTGTTATATTAGGTTGTTTGGTCAATTCATCCATTACAAGTCACCTATTGATTGTATCGGCTTACGTAGAACTGTTGTTGCATAAACATTAGCGAATGCTCAAAAAAGAGTAGCTCATAAAGCTAGCGTGTAGCCTGATTTTTTAACAGCTATGGTGATGTGTTTTTGTAGACGAACAAACTATAGCCTAGTTTTCATATAAAACAAACAAAGAAATCACCAGATGTCTGATGTAGGCTATCAACATAGCCTACTTGGTAGGTTATATGTTTGCGCCAGCCAGAAATCTTAAACCCGATAATTACCTAAGTTGACATCCAGTTAAATGGATAGGAGTAAAACCAGCATTGATATAAAAAGATCACACCATTATGCGTCGCGTTCCCGCTTCTAATTTTCCCATATCACCAAAAAAGATATCTATATCAAAATTGATCGTTAAATGATCTAATTTTTCGCTGATATAGTGCACTCAACATATAAAAAAGTGAACATACGAGCAACGTTTATTGATCACAGTTGAATTGTAGGGGTTACAAATGAGTGCAGATATTAAAACACAAAGTCAGACACTATTAACAAACACTATTGCCAATCAGATTGCTCAGATAGTGCAGGGCATTCGTTTTGGATCGGTTGAAGTCGTCATACACGATGGTAAGGTCGTACAAATCGAACGTAAAGAGAAACTACGCTTTGATGCTAAGTAAGCTGTAACCATTCGCAAATCACTCTACCGTAACGACGGCGAGTAACATTAAGTTATAAAAAACCATTAGAAAACTGACTGGATAGCCGGCGGTTGAAAACAAAAGGATATACAAATGAACAACTTTAGGCTTACCGCTATAGCTAGTATTATTAATTTAACTTTATTAGGCGCAGGCAACGCTTATGCGGATGACAACAGTGCTTTAGAAAAACGCATACTTGAGTTAGAAAAACGTTTACAACAATTTGAAAAAGCCAGTGCCTTACCTAGCGCTTCAGTAACAGCAATTACTCCAGTAGTCACGCCGGAAGTTGAAAAACTCACACGCAAAGTAAATACTTTAGAGCGTAAATTAGAAATTCAAGATGAAGTGACTACCGGTAACTTGAAAAAATTACCTATTATTGATGCGGGCGCAGAAGGCTTCAAGATTACATCAGCGGATAAAAAACATCAGGTAAAAATTCGCGGTGCAGTGCAAACTGACGGTCGTTTTTTTATTGATGAAAACAACTTTGCAGTAACAGACAGACAAGACAGATTCGAGCTAAAGCAAGGGCGGGTTTGGCTGGAAGGTTATTTCTTTAAAGATATTTATTTTAAAATCATGCCCGATTTTGCCGCGTCCAATATCCTTCCGGATGCTTACCTTGATTATGCCTATCATCCGGCGGCGAGTTTGTTGGTCGGTAAATTCAAGCCCTCGATCAGTCTTGAACGTTTGCAGGGCGATGCGGACGGCACTTTCCTGGAGCGCGCGTTTCCGACCTATTTAGCCTCCAATCGTGACGTAGGCATACAGCTTCATGGTGCGTTCGGTAAGCCCGGTTCTAAGGCAGAGTCAGTAGCAGGACCTATCGATGCCAAAAATACTTTCATTTATCAGATTGGTGTCTCCAATGGCTCCGGAGACGATGGCAGTATTGATAAAAGTGCACCCGATACAGATAATAATAAAGAAATCAACGGACGGTTATTTGCCCATCCGTTCCAGCACACCGGCTATTCGTGGTTGGAAGGCTTCGGACTCGGTGTTGCCGGTTCTGTAGGCAATCCGGATAAACAGGCTCTTAAAAATCAAGCTACGCCTCTGGGTAGAACATATTATCTTGACTATGCGAAGCCAATTACTACCGGTGCCGTAACGACAGCTGATGGTGCTACTTCGCGCATTTATCCACAGGCCTACTGGTTTGCAGGCCCATTTGGCGCTATGGGCGAATATGTTGTTTCGACTCAGCACCTCAGCAGTACAGCAGGAACTGTTAGAAAGGTTACCCAAGATAATAAAGCCTGGCAGATTCTGGCTTCTTATGTGGTCACCGGCGAGGACAATACCTTCGCCGGCGTCAAACCGATACGGAATTTTGATCCGCTGAAAGGTAACTGGGGCGCTTTGCAGCTTGCCGCACGCTATAGTGAACTGGATGTCGATAATGATACTTTTAAAATTATTGATCCGAGCAAGTCGGCTACCCAAGCTCGAGCATGGACATTAGGTGCCAACTGGTTCCTGAATAGCAATGCGATAATTAGGGCGGATTATGAGAATGTCTCCTTTAGTGGCGGCGCAGGTACTGCTGCAAGAGTAACAGATCGTCCTAACGAACAAGTTTTCGCCACACGTTTCCAATTATCGTTTTAAACAACCTCAATCCAGGATTTATTTATGAATACAAACTTTATCAACATCGTCTTTGCGGCTGTCTTGGTCTTACTGGCAGCCGGCGAGGTGCGTGCGGCGGATATTACTCTATTGAATGTATCTTATGACCCGACCAGAGAGCTGTACAAAGAATACAACAGTGCCTTTGCCAAATACTGGAAAGCTAAAACCGGCGATGACGTGACCATCAATCAGTCCCACGGTGGTTCCGGAAAACAGGCGCGTTCGGTATTGGAAGGCCTGGAAGCCGACGTGGTAACGCTGGCTTTAGGTTTCGATGTCGATCAACTTTACCAAAAGCGTAAATTGATCCCGGAAAATTGGCAAAGTTTGCTGCTTAACAACAGCTCGCCTTATACTTCAACTATCGTATTTCTGGTGCGCAAGGGCAATCCGCTGAAAATTAAGGATTGGGATGACATCGTTAAGCCGGGCGTGAGTATTGTGACGCCGAATCCTAAAACCTCGGGCGGCGCGCGTTGGAACTATCTGGGCGCCTGGGCCTATGCGCTTAAGGCAAACAACAATGACGAAGCGGCGGCTAAAGCCTTTGTCGGCAAGTTATACAAAAATGCGGCGGTATTGGACACCGGCGCTCGCGGTTCCACGACTACCTTTATCGAACGGGAAATTGGCGATGGATTGATAACCGGGGACAACGAAGCCTATTTGGCCTTGAAAGAATTCGGTTCGGACAAGTTCGAAATCGTTACGCCTTCTTTAAGTGTATTGGCTGAGCCACCGGTCGCCGTAGTCGAAGATGTGACGCGTAAGCACGGCACTACCGAAGTTGCGACCGAGTATCTGAAATATTTATACAGCAAAGAAGCTCAGGAACTTATCGGTAAAAACTTCTATAGGCCTACTGATCCTGAAATAGCGGCAAAATATGCCAATAACTTTAAACCTTTAGCGTTGGTTAAAATTGATAGCTTCGGTGGTTGGAATGCCGCGCAGAAGAAACATTTTGCTGATGATGGTGTGTTTGATCAAATCTACGGAGTTGGAAAGTAATAGAGTAAATCGTGTTGGGTTGATGTTGTATCAACCCAACCAATTCAATCCCCGCGCCGCTATGAAATTGTAGATAGATTATTTACATCCTCCCACACCTAAAGGCCTTAGGTATCTACACAAGTTTTATTTAACGTTCCCACGCATTGGAACGATAACATTGTGGTGATTGCCCCTAGTGTGCCCAGCATAGGCTAAAACTCGTTATCTGAAATGTTCGGCAACAATTACTGTTAGAAAAAAATGCTCAATTTAGATTTGACGAGAAAGTAGGAGAGCTAGCTTTAACAGGCATTGAAATGCAGAATTTAATCGAGAGACTTTGGCTTGAACATGGCTTCACTGCTATTCTAGTGACTCACGATATATTCGAAGCGGTTGCTTTAGCTGATCGGCTGATTTTGCTTAATGAGGGACAAATTGATCTAGATCTCGACATAGATTTACGTAGACCAAGACCAAGACCAAGAAATGACGTGGAATTAAATCGCTTGAGTGAAGAGATTTTGCAACGGATTTTAACTGCCCCAGTAACGTAATAAGTCATAAGGGTAGAGACTTTATGATCAATACGGCACTTTAATCTAAAAACAAAGGCACTTAGTAACAGGCTAATTGATAAACGAACTTTGTAGCAATTATCTGCATGTAAAATCATATAGCTTATACATTTACATGACTGATTTTATTTAATTGCTGTAACAAACTAGGTAACAATACCAACACCAATGGAATTTGAATTAAAAGGCCAAAGATTAAAGCAATCGCTAGAGGCTGAAGCATTTCTGCGCCAGTCCCTATGCCTAATGCTAAGGGTAATAAAGCAAATATTGCTGCAATAGTCGTCATTGCAATGGGCCTCATACGATTATTACCGGCTATGCTAAATCCTTCGATACCCTGTTTTTGTATTGTAGGTAAATTTTCATATTCTGAATAATAAAAGACAGCGACTTCCGTTACGATACCAATGACCATGGTCATGCCCATAATCGCCATAATAGTGAATTCAGTATGGGTTAGCCATAAGCCAATAAACACGGCCGCCATGGAGGATAAAGTAGTTATGATCATCGCTAAAGCAACTCGGAACGACTCATAAACCCATAACAATAGTAAAAAAACTAAAGCTACTGCGGCCATAAAAACGACTAGCATATCTTTAAAGGCGATTTGTTGTTCTGCGTATAATCCTCCTAACTCATAGTAAATGGGGGAGGGCAATAAATTGGTTTTGCGTAAGGCTTTTTCAATATCTTCTATAGCGGAACCTAAATCTCGACCGTGTAAACGTGCAGTTACTGCCACCATACGTTTTAGATTTTCTCGATGAATCTGTGGTTGTCCAGTTTCTGTGGTTATTTCTGCGACTCGCTGTAACTCTACCCATTGACCTGTTGTGGTTCGAATAGGTAAATTCTTTAATTGTGTGCTAGTGGTTCGCTCTGCCTCAGGAATCCACACACGGACATTCAGCATTTTTATACCTTCTTGTATTTGAGTAGCTGTGGTGCCTGTTAAATACTCATTCAATGCTAATTTAATCTCATCGCCACTTAAGCCAGCTAAAGCCGCCTTGTCGGGTAATATTCGAACCGTATAAGCATCGCCGACTGGAATCACTCCAGAATTAATATCCACAATACCGTATATTTTGCCAATCTCTTCCGCAACCTTTTCTGCTACGATACTAAGTAACTCGCCGTTATCTGCATACAATTTAATTTCAATCGGCTCTGGTACGGCAGTTAAATCGCCTATCATGTCATCCATTAATTTAGCCATTTCCACTTCAAGTCCAGGTACTTGTTCTGATACTTGATGACGAATATCGCTCATAATCTTGTTTAAATTTCGACGCGGTAATGGCTTTAATTTAATAAAAAAGTCACCTTCGTTCGCCTCAGTAATATGTCCACCCAAACTTAAACCTGTTCGACGAGAATAGGTCTCTACTTCGGGTGTTTGTTGAATAATTTCTTCAACTTGCTGAAGTAATCGATCTGTTTCACTGACTGAAGTACCAGACCGTGCTCGATAATCTAGAATAAAACCGCCTTCGTCCATAGACGGCATAAAGCCAGAGCCGATGGTCTGTTCTGCAATAAAGCCAGCTGAGAGCAATATCACCAAAGCGCCTAATACTAGCCAAGGGCGCGGTAATAAATGTTGCAGCAAGCGAGTGTAGTGCGTATGAGTCCATTGCGTTAGTTTGGAAGGTTGTTCTGGCTTTTGGGTCGAGGTAGATAAGGCTTGCGAGGTTAACAAGGGAACAGCCAACCAAGCAACCAAAAAAGATAAAGTTAATACCGAGGCAATGGTTAAGGATAACGCTTTAAAAAAGCTGCCACTAACACCTGATAAAAAAGCTAAAGGGATATGTGTCACAATCGTCGCGGCAGAAGAGGCAGCAAGCGGCTTACTAAATTCAGCGGCGGCTGTCTGAATTCGCACACGAATAGGACTACTTCCTTCCTGAAGACGACGCATGATATGCTCAATCATCACGATGGCATCATCAATGATTAAAGCGACTGCGGCGGCCATGCCTCCCAACGTCATAATATTAAAACTTTGTCCCATCAACGATAAAATTAGGGTGGTTGCTGCCAAGGCGAGGGGGACTGTTAATGCAGTAATTAAAGTCACCCGGCCATTGCGTAAAAATATCCATAAAACTAGCACCGCTAATACAAGACCAATCAATAAAGCCTCACGCACAGTCGATGCTGAAGCGACAATCAATTCACTTTGGTCATACCATTTCGCTATTTTTACATCATAGGGTATTTGTGAGCGTATTAATTTCAATTTCTCCTCTACAGTGGCGGCAATATCAACCGTACTGCCATCAGGTTGCTGAATGATTTGAAACAACACCGCCTCTTTACCATCAGCTCTGACACGTTGCCATTGTGGTGCGATGGTTTTATTAATGGTCGCAACATCTTTTAACATCACTAAACCTTTAGCATCATGTCGTAAGACAGTTAAGCCGATGTCTTGGGTGTTTTTAAGCTGTTGATCCGCTAATAACAAATATAATTTATAATGTTCTTCCAAACGACCAACCGCTTGCAATACATTACTCGCTGCTAGGGTTTTAGCGACTTCATCTAAAGTCAAATTAAACGCTCTTAACTTTCCGCTATTAATCAAGACCTGATATTCCGCCGTTGCGCCCCCCAATACTTCGATTTTAGCCACACCGGGTATGGTTGATAGCAATGGTCGTACCTGAAAATCGGCAATGTCACGCAGTGCAACAGCAGACTGTTTACTCGCCGTTAAACTATAGCCCAGCACAGGAAATACAGTTGGCTCCATTCTACGTACTGTAAAATTAAGTGTGGCAGGTAGTTTCGTACGAATCTGATTGACTGCCGCATCCACCTGCAGCATTGCTGAGACCATGTCGATATTCCAAACAAAATTGATTGAGATATCGGTACTTCCTCGTGTGGTGGTTGATCGTACATTTAATACGCCTGGCACTGATCTAACGGCTTCTTCAACTGGCACTGTGGCTTCAAGCACCATGCGTTCTGCGGGCTTATTTCTCGCATCCATATTGATAACAATGCGCGGAAAAATAACTTGCGGAAACAGGCTTACTGGCAAAGATTGGCTCACATAGAATCCTGCTAGCGCTGCTAAGACCAGTGTTAATAATATAGAGCGACGATGACTAAAAGCCCATGAGGTCATGGTTGTTGTACCTCAACATCCATGCCATCGGTTAGTTCATAATTACCTAAAATCACTAATTGATCTTGTGCTTTAAGTGTTGGGCCAATTAATTCGAAAGAGGTATCAGTTTCTATTCCTAAATCTACAGTGTGTTTAACTGCTTTTTTATCAACCACAGTAAAAACACTATACTTATCGTCATCAGGCAATACCGCTGCTCTTGGGGCCACTAAAGTGTTTTTAGTAGAAAGGGTGATTTGCCCTTTCACCCATTCATTTAATAAAAGACTTGCCTCATTTGAGGGCTTAACAATAACTCTGACTAAATGACTTTGCGGATCAATTTGCTGAGCTATAGACTCAATAACCGCGCTGACAGGATGTTCAAGCTTTCGATTAATGGGGCT
>CAMDOP010000032.1 GCA_945903675.1 Crenothrix polyspora | reverse complement strand
TTGAAGATCATCATGTGACTATTCCTTCAACTATCTTTTTTCAATCAGAAAGCTCTAGTGCTTTGTTTGGTCGTCAAGCCCTTAATGCCTATGTTAGTAGGGAAGAAGGGCGCTTTATGAGAAGTTTTAAGCGTGTACTGGGTACGTCGCTTATGAAGGATGGCACGACTATCAGCGGCAGACAAACTCAATTTGAAGATATTATTGGGCCGTTTGTTAAGCATGTAAAAAACAAAGCAGAGTTATTGGCTGATAAAGATATCAGTGCTGTGGTGGCAGGTCGACCTGTACATTTTGTTGATGGTAATGATAAAGCTGATTTGATCGCAGAAAGTCAGCTCAAAAGCATATTTACTGCAGCAGGTTTTAAGGAGATACGTTTTCAATATGAGCCGATAGCTGCCGCTTTTGCTCATGAATTAGCCTTAGGTGATCACGAGCGTTTAGCTGTTGTTATGGATATCGGTGGCGGTACGTCTGACTTTACTATTATGCGTTTATCTGGCCGTTATATTCAAAAGGTTGATCGCCAGGATGATATATTGGCTAATGCTGGAGTCAGGGTCGGTGGTAATGATTTTGATCGCGCTTTAAGTTTGGCGAGTTTTATGCCTTTATTGGGTATGGGGTCTTTGTGGGGAACTAAAGGTTTAAGTTTTCCCTTAACGCCTTTTTTTGATTTAGCGGAACTCAGTAAAATACAGTGTATGTATACACGAAAATATAAACGTGATTTAACTGAACTCATTAAGCAATCAACTAATAAAACCTTAACCCAGCGCTTACAGTTAATAGTGGAAGAAGAATTAGGCCATAGCTTAATGGCCTGTGTTGAAGATAGTAAAATCAATCTAAGTTCTAGTGAGCATACTTTAGCCGATTTATCTTTTATAGAAACTGGTTTGCAGTCTGAGTGCAGTCGCAGCCAGTTTGAAGAGAGCCTTTATGGGAATTTGCTCAGTATTATGGATACGATCAATGTCTGTGTTTTACAGGCGGGGATTAAGGCGGATGCTATTGGCTTAGTGATATTGACGGGTGGCGGTACGGCTATGCCTATTATTCAGAATTTGACTCGTCAGTTATTTCCTCAAGCTGAGATAGCCGATGGTAATCGATTGTCGAGTGTGGGCTTTGGTTTAGCGTGCGATGCAAAACGCTATTATTTAAACAATCACTTGAACTAATCCGAAGGATAGGGACATGTTTTCCATTTTATATGGCATCGCATCAGCGTTATCATGGGGCGTAGCTGATTTTTCTGGTGGTCTCGCTTCACGAAAGATGAGTCTGTATCTTGTGGTTTTTTACGGATACATAGTCGGTTTGTTTGCCTGTCTTATAGCTGTCGCACTTTATCCTGAAGCTATTCCAGAGACAAAAACAATCATGTTTGGGAGTTTAGCCGGATTAACAGGCTCGATTAGCTTGCTAGTTTTATTTAATTGTATGGCTAGTGGACAGATGAGTATCGCAGCTCCAGTTTCTGCCTTATTCGCGGCCGTAATTCCAATCCTCTTAGGCATTTTAACTCAGGGATTGCCTGATCAGATACAATTCGTAGGGTTTGGCTTCGCACTGCTTGCTGTGTGCTTAATCTCACTAGGGGATTTGAAACAACCATTTCGCCTTGAGCGGCTATCCAATTTGTATCTTCCAGTTATCGCGGGTATAGGTTTTGGATGTAGTTTTATAGCTATGCATTACGCTATAAGCGGCAGTGCCTCGGTTATTTGTCTTATGATTACCTCTTATATGACAGGGACTTTTGTGACGTTTATGTTCGTAAAGATTCGACGCGAAACATTCTCTATTCGAGGTAATGCGATGGGAGTGGTTTTGATTCACGTAGTTTTTAATGTAGCAGGTAATTTTTCTTATCTTCAAGCACTTAAGTCGGGCCGCTTAGATATCTCCTCAGCTTTGGGATCGCTTTATCCTGGAGCAACCGTTATTCTTGCTTGGTTAATACTTAAAGAGCGTATATATCTCACGCAGTGGATAGGTATCATTGCTGCGTTAATGGCTATTGTGCTTTTTACGATGTAGTTTTTAATTCAGTGAGCCGGGCATTGGGTTTTCGTACCCGGCCTAGGTTGCAGTGCAAATATTTTTTATTTACCAAACCATTGTTCAAAGAAACCTTTTTTAGTTTCATTTTGTTTTGCATCAGTAACAATTTCTGTAGATGGAGTTAATGCTACTTGTTGCTTTGGATTTTCTAAATAGGTAATAACAGCATATTTAGAAATGAGTTTATCTGAACTTTCATAGCTGCTGGTATGAACATGAACCCCATAAGCATAAGCTGACGCACCACCTGCTGAATATAAACTCTCAAGTTGAGATTGAGTATGCAATTTAATAACAGCATCTCCACCTACTTCATGTGCTTTTTTTACAATATTTTTACGGCTAGATATTTGTAATAAGCCTGTTTCACGAGTGTCATCAATAAAACCAATTAATTTAAATTTACGGGGTGGTTCACCATCATCCCAAATATCCATTTCATCAATGATAACCTTAGAGCCACCTTTACCCTGCACTATGCCAGACTGTGAACCCTCAAACGATTTATAATCAGTTTTTACTAATGAACAACCTGAAATCAAGAAAAATACTAATGTTAATGCAGGAATGGTTATTTTTATCATATTATTTTTTGTATAGTTTAAGTTGAGCCACTGTTAAAAATTAAAAGTATTGCGTGACATGTTAATAGAAAACATTGGACATTATCGTCTAAATTTTATAATACTTTAAATTAATATCAATATAAAAATTAAGTCTTTCATGTGTTGATAAAATACATAGGTATCTAAAGCAGTTAATTTTTTTATAAATATAGTGATTAAAGCTGAATTGTTTATAAATTAATGTCCATAAACAGTAGGTTATAAATTAAAATTGATAGAGTTGTTGTATGAGTCTAGCCAGCACAATACCTCTTTAGCATTCACTAAATTAATGTCATCCATCAATAAGGTTTGCTGATCGGTTAAAACATTCCAGCGAGATAATAGGTTTTTTAATTGCTGGCGTTGATGCGCAGTAAAATGATATTGCTTCAATAGTTCATAAAATAATGGATGTTCAGGTACGGTCATTAAGGCTGCTATAGCGCTAGTTTGTAATAATAATGTTTCAATAGTTGATAGTTGTGCCGCTATATATGCACTAACTTGTTTTGCATTAATCGCGCCTACTGATGAATCTTGATTATCTGAAATCACTTTCAAACATAATATTAATTCGCTAGTGCTAAAACGAACTGCTGTTTCATAAAAGGCAGAGGCTTCCATGTCACACAGTTCAGATTCATGATATTGCAGTTGTGGTTTTGATACGGTTTGAAGGCAGGCGCGACGACAAGGTGCAGTCGTAATCAAAACGGGGTAATAGCTTTTTTGGCTATCAACATCTCTAATTTTATCAATTAAAAATAGCTCACCTAAGGGATGATGTTGATGTCCTGCTATGCCAATATTGACTAAAACGGGATGTTCAGTAGAGGTATAGCGTGCTTGGCTATATGCTACGGCGGCTGACATGGCACTTTTACCTAGCCCTGTGACTGCTAGGCAGATATCGTTATTTAAATAGATGGTGAAGGCGTGTACGTCTAAATCTTTTTTAAGTTTGTAATGCTCAATAAAGGGTTTGGCTTCGCAGGCTAATGCGGTATATATAAAAATCTTGTGAGTGTTCGGTGACTTCATTTATTATAGTTGCTCGCTGTTTATTGATGTTTAGTTTAGTAAATCAGCAAAAAAAGATATTAACGTCAGTTAAAGCATTTAAATACTATGTTTACTAAAACCTTACCGATCATTTTTACTTATACTCAATTATTTTCTCAGCAAGAGGCTATTATATTTTTAGTCGCCTTATTTTTGCTGATATATGGTTATACGCCAGCGGTTAAAAGCACTTGGCGAGACACAACATTTAATGGGTGGTATCAAACATTATATTCAGCGTGGTTAGGCGAGAGTTCCTTATGGCGCGCTTTTTGGCCATTTTTAGTAATAGTGAATGTTATTCTTTATTACATTGATTACCGCGCAATGACCGAAACTTATACGATAGCCAGTTGGAAAACTGTGCATGGTATGTTACTGCTGCCCATAGTGTGGTGGACGCGTTCAGTGTGGGTCTGTTCGCAAAATACACGTTACAAATTACTAAGTGCTAGTGCTCGCATGCTGACCCTTTGCTTATTAATAGAATTCATTCTGCGTTTTTATATTAGTACTCAGATGCCTCAAACGTTCTTTGACTGCCGTTTGTTAACTTTAGAGTATGGTGACTGCGTATAAGTTAACGTAAGGCTTTTTCCCATTTGCTCACCAAGCTGGCAGCAATACTATTGCCAAATACATTGGTTGCGCTACGACCCATATCCAAAATCTGGTCTATGCCTAGCAATAGTAATAAACCGGCTTCAGGAATATTAAATTGGGATAAGGTTGCCGCAATAACAATTAATGACGCTCTAGGAACCCCCGCTACGCCTTTACTAGTAAACAATAATACTAAAAGCATAAACAGCTGATCGCTCAGAGCCATATCTATGCCATAAGCCTGAGCGATAAATAAAACTGCGAAAGTCATATACATCATACTGCCATCAAGGTTAAAGGAATAACCTAAAGGTAATACTAAGCCACACACTTTTTCATCGCAGCCAAAACGCTCTAATTGTTGTAACAATTTAGGGTAGGCACTTTCACTGCTAGCCGTTCCAAAAGCCAATAACATAGGTTCACGGATGTGCCGTATTAACGTAAATACACGCCTCCTTAAAAAAACAAAACCCACGCCAGTGAGCGCTGTACAAAGTAATAACAGTCCTAAATAAAATTCACCTATAAAGCTACCGTAAGCCATTAGAATACCTATGCCTTGTTGAGCTACCACAGATGCCATCGCAGCAAATATGGCTATCGGTGCATAATGCATAATGTAGCCGGTCATTTTTAGCATAATGTGAGTTAATGAATCTAATAGCATAACTACGGGTTTGGCCAAATCACCAATGGCAGCACAGGCTAAGCCAAAAAACATGGAAAATACCACGATTTGCAAAATGTCATTAGTGGCCATCGCTTCAACGATGCTTTTAGGAAATAGATGCGCGATTAGGTTGGCTAGTGTAGGTTGTACAGCTGGTAAACCCGTTGTAGTCCCGACTGCGGGTAAGGCTAAATGTAACGTATGACCGGGTTCAAATACATTCACCAACAACATGCCTAGCAATAAGCTAAAAAATGAGGCTGAAAAAAACCAGAGCATGGCTTTGATACCGATACGACCTACTGTTTGTATATCACCCATTTTAGCCATACCAACAACCAGCGTTGAAAATACCAATGGGGCAATAATCATTTTTATTAGGCGCAGAAAAATATCTGTTAATGCCGTAAATAGTGAAAGAATCTGATTGAATAATGGGTTTGGATAGTTGGCGTCATGTAGTGTTAGATTAAGCAGTTCGCCCACTAGAATACCAGCTATCAAAGCAACAGCGATATACAGCGTTTGGTGTTTGGCGTGTGATGTTTTAGGAGGAAGACTCATGACATCAGCGCCTTAAATAAGTAGGGTAGGGCGCACTTATATAGAATCATTTAGAGCTACAGTTAGCGCAAATGCCATGAATTTCAATTGCCTTGCTATGAGCCATAAAGCCCGCTTGTTGTAACTCTTCTAACAAAGCAGTCATGACATCCGTGGCGGCACGTTCATCGACTTGCTCACAGAGTTTACAGATGAGAAGTAGTTGCTCATGTTGTTGGCCTGAGCTGCGACAGCCTACAAAAGCATTAAGACTTTCCACACGATGAATCAAGCCTTGTTCAATTAAAAAATCCAGAGCTCGATAAATGGTTGCTGGCTTTGCTGCGGCTTGTAAAGGTCTAAGTCTATCTAATAACTCATAAGCTTTAACCGCTTTATGGCTTTCCCAAATAAGACTGAGTACTTGGAAACGAATAGTCGTTAATTGCACGCCGCGCTCATTACATAACTGTTGTGCAGTATCTAAGGCAAGGCTGACACATTGATTATGATTATGTTCAAAAGTATGTTGATCCAGTTCTGTGTGTGACGTCATTCATATAGCCAAATTTTAAGTTCTGATGTAATAATATAACAATTAGTTAATAGCAGCAATTTATGGACATGGTGTGGAAACAGCATTAAAAATTTATAGTCCACTTTGTTATGGTTAAATCTATGAAAAGAATAGTAATAGTATTGTTTATCTGTGCATTGTCGGCATGTACTGCTATGCCTCCAAGAAATAGTGATAATTTATGTGCGACGTTTAAAGAGAAAGATGACTGGTATTCGGATACTCAGCAATCGTATAAAAAATGGGGTGTACCAATCCCTGTACAAATGGCGATCATGCATCAAGAGTCCCATTTTGTTGCTGATGCAAAGCCACCACGCATTTGGTTATTAGGCTTTATTCCTTGGTTTAGGCCAAGTAGTGCCTATGGTTATGCACAAGCTTTGGATCAGACATGGCAAGACTATCTCGATAAGACGGGGAGTTGGACAGCTGATCGTGATGATTTTGGCGATGCCAGCGATTTTATTGGTTGGTATTGCGCGGTAAGTCATAATCAATTGGGCATACCTACAGGAGATGCAAAAAACCTATACTTGGCTTATCACGAAGGTAATGCAGGTTATAGGCGCAAAACGTATTTAAACAAATCTGGTTTAATGCGGGTCGCTGAAAAAGTCGCTAATCGCGCCAGGCTTTTTAAAAGTCAATTAGAGGGTTGTAAAATCAATTGATAACTTACGCTAATTTTTTGCTAAAATACCTGATCATTTATATCAACATAAGGTGACACCTTGACAAAAATTCAATTTATTTCAATTATCACCGCTCTAATTATAGGAATTACTATGTTTTCAATTGCCAATGCTACCTCACCCGCAGAAAATAAAGCAGAAGGTACTGCATTCTTAGTAGAGAATGCTAAAAAAGCAAATATCGTAACAACGGCAAGCGGTTTACAATACGAAATATTGATACCAGGGACAGGCACTGCAACACCATCGGCAACCGATAATGTAACGGTACATTACAAGGGTTCTACCTTGGATGGTAAGGAGTTTGATAGCTCATACAGTCGTGGAGAACCCACTTCATTTCCATTAAACCGAGTAATTGCTGGATGGACTGAAGGCGTTCAATTAATGACAGTAGGTGCAAAATATCGTTTTTATATACCTGCTGCTTTAGCTTATGGTTCACAAGGAGCGGGTCCAATTTCTCCTAATTCAACGTTAATATTTGAAGTAGAACTCGTCAAAATTAAATAAAGGTTTAAGGCTAAGGGCGCAAGGCTCAAGGCTAAAACGGTCGGTTTGGTATAACACTAAGTCGACCGTTTTAAATTCTCGTATTTATAACTACTCTTAAACTGTTCGTTCTTTTCTATCGCTCAGGTGATTCTTTAGCCTTTAGCCTTTAGCCTTTAGCCTTTAGCCCTTAGTCTTTCCCCTTTCACCTTTCACCTTTCATTTTTGGCCCATATGTCTACCTATAAATTATTCGCTACCACGCCTAAGGCTATGGAAACCTTACTCACTGAAGAATTACAATCTTTAGGAATTACTCAAATCAAAGCCACTATGGCGGGTGTTGCTTTTGAGGGTGACTTGGAAACCGCCTATCGTGCTTGCTTGTGGTCCAGAACAGCTAATCGAATTTTATTAGTATTAAGTTCTTTTGAAGTTAAAAGCCAAGAAGATCTTTATAAGGGAATACAAGAAATCGATTGGTTTGAGCATATGAATCCAGATGATACCTTTGCGGTGAGTTTCAGCGCCAAGAATTCAGAGGCCATCAATAATACTCATTTTGGTGCCTTAAAAGTTAAAGATGCCATCGTTGATCAAATGCGGGAAAGGTTTCAACAACGTCCCAGTATCGACACAGCTCAACCTAGTATTCGTATTAATGTGTATTTGCAGGGTGAACTTGCCCAGCTTAGCTTAGATCTTTCTGGAGAAAGCCTACATCGCCGTGGTTATCGGGATGTTAATATTAAAGCGCCTATGAAAGAAAACTTAGCTGCCGCTATGCTGTTGCGTTGTGGTTGGCCACAGATTGCCAAACAACAGGGTACGCTGATCGACCCCATGTGTGGTTCTGGCACCTTGTTATTAGAAGGCGCCATGATTGCCGCTGATTATGCACCGGGCTTGTTGCGCGATTATTTCGGCTTTATAGGCTGGAAAAAACATGATGCACTCTGCTGGAAAAAGTTACTTACCGAAGCGCAACAGCGTAAAAAGATAGGTATTGAAACCTTACCCATTATTGTTGGTTTTGATCAAAATCGTCAGACGGTTAATACGGCATTGGCTCATATTGTCAATGCGGGTTTGCAGCATAAAATTCATGTTGAACGTCGAGATATTGAAGATGCAAGCCCTGCAAGTAGTTGGAAGCCAGGATTGTTAATTTGTAACCCCCCTTATGGTGAGCGTTTAGGGACTGAGCAAGAAACGTCAGATCTTTATAAGAGATTTGGTGAATCTCTAAAAGCCCATTTTGTTGGCTGGAAAGCCGCCATGATTATTAGTAATCCAGAGTTGGGTTTTCGTTTAGGCATCCGTTCACAAAAACCTATCACTTTGTTTAATGGTGCTTTGGAATGTAAGTTATTACGTTTGAACATCGAAGAAAGTAGTTTCTTTATTCCCAAAGCCAAGACTCAGGAAGATAGAATTACTCAGGCATTGGATATTGATAGCACTGAACATGTCGAGGCAATAGGCGCAGACATGTTTGCTAATCGCTTAACTAAGAATCTAAAGAAGTTTTCTCGTTGGGCTAAGCAGCAGAACATTAGCTGTTATCGTGTTTATGATGCCGATTTACCTGAATATGCCGTTGCAATCGATATCTATCAGGGTGATCAAACTTGGATTAATATTCAAGAATACGAGCCACCTAAAAGTATAGATCAACATAAAGCCGATCAACGTTTAGCGGCTTTGTTAGCAGAAATACCCAAAGTGCTTAACGTCACTCGTGAACAGGTTTTTCTTAAAATACGTAAAAAACAACGTAGTACCGATCAGTATGAAAAACAGGCTGAATTAGGACAATTTCATACTATTGAAGAAGGCGGTTGCAAGTTACTGGTTAATTTTGAAGATTATCTTGATACCGGCTTGTTTTTAGATCATCGCCCCATCCGTATGCTGATACAAAAACAAGCTAAAGATAAGCGTTTCTTGAATTTATTTGCTTATACCGGGAGTGCTAGCGTCCATGCGGCAATGGGGGGAGCAAAAGCAACAACCACCGTTGATATGTCCAATACCTATATTGCTTGGGCCAAAAACAATATGGCCTTGAATAAAAACAGCGGCGAACATGAGTTCATTCAGGCCGATTGTTTAGATTGGTTGGCAGTAGCCGCTAAGCAAGAAAACAAACCGCAATATGATTTAATATTTCTTGATCCGCCTACGTTTTCAAATTCTAAGCGCATGACCGATGTGTTTGATATACAAAACGATCATGTGTCGCTAATCAATAACGCGGCTTCCTTACTGGCCCCTAATGGGGTTTTATATTTCTCTACTAACTTCAGGCGTTTTAAAATAGATTTAGAAGCGCTAGCTGATTTAAAAATAGTTGATATTAGTAAAGACACTATACCTGAAGATTTTGCTAGAAATCAGCGTATTCATTATTGCTGGAGCATTCAGCGTGCTGACTAGAGTTAGGTTGTTAGTATCTGGTCGAGTGCAGGGCGTTTATTTTCGTGCCTTTACCCGAAAGAAAGCCCTGCAACTAGGTGTTAACGGCTACACCCGAAATTTAGCTGATGGTCAGGTAGAAATTGTTGCTGAAGCTGAAGAGGATATCTTAGAGAAATTTGTGCAATGGTGTAACAAAGGACCAATTACCGCTCGAGTCGATCAAGTTATAGTGGCCCCATTAGAATCTAATGAGATTTTTTCGAGTTTTGGAATTAGATAAACCTCTCTAACTTACTGTTCCGTTTTTTCTGTGTGCTTTCTGCTAGTATCTCACATTAATTTATGTTAATTAAATCATGACGTTAGATAGATGTTGACATGCTATAAGTATTTTTACGAATATCTTTTGTATTAACTAACTGATTAAATTAAGCGCTGTTTGGGGGGGGGAGTGAACTAATTTATCTGTTTCACATAAATTCGCTTTAAACAGACGTGTCAATAATTGAATTTTTTCAATCGTTAATTAAAATTTTCGGCTGCATAAAATAACAATAAAAGCCTTGAATATTTTGGAAATGGATCGTTTCTGTAAGAAAGTTTTAAAAATGTATTCTATGGATCGTTCGCCGTTATTTTTATGTAATTTTTGATCATTAAGTTATGAAAGTCTAATTATCATATTTTTAATAGATCAATCTGAATATTTACTATCTGAACGACCGATCATCGATGATAGTAATAATAAGGGGAGAGTCATGAATACTCCAATATTGTCTTCTACAATTAAAAACAAACAGCCTCAGGAAATACAAAACCACATTATGAATGCTGATCGCTACACTCGAGTAGTTATTATGCTATTAGCTATAGCTCTATCAGCCTGCCAAGTAATACCTTCTAGTCAAACTAAGTCTGATGAAGTAATCATCAGTGGTGATTTAAGCATCAAAATACTCGCTATGAGTTACTCACCCACAAAAATCGAAGTAGTAAAATCAGGTCGCTATGCTGTTACGGTTTCCAATACTGCAACTATTCCTCACGATATTGTATTTTCAAACGGTACTAAATTGATGCTTGCTCCAGGCCAAAAAGCATCAACTATTTTAGATATTCCAGATTCAGGTCTTGAGTACTTATGCTCTTTACCTGGACATAAAGACGCTGGCATGTCTGGCACCATTACTGTCAATAGTGAAGGTCAACACGCTAAGAGTAAAGCTACAACGCTATTAGCTAATTATTCGCCGTACGATCCAAAAGTGCCGGCATTGCTGCCCTTTGAAACTCATGATATTTACCTGATAGCAGAAGAGAAGCTAAATACTGTAGCCAAGGGTGTAACTCAGCAACTATGGACGTATAACGGAAATGTTCCAGGCCCTGTCATTCATGTTCGATTAGGTGACACAGTACGTGTTCATCTATCTAATCCAACCTCCAATAAATTAGCTCATTCAATAGACTTTCTTACCAGCCAGGTAGCATGGAATGATGAAATGACCAGTATCAACCCCGGTGAAGAAAAGCTTTACCAATGGCGTGCGGATTATGCTGGTGTATGGATGTATCATTGTGGCTCAAACCCAGCACTACACCATATTGCCAGTGGCATGTACGGCATGGTGATCGTTGAACCACGCGAAGGTTTACCAAAGGTCGATCATGAATTCTCCATTGTACAAAGTGAATTTTATGTTGGGCAAGAAGGCCATACTACCAATTTACATAAAGCGAGTTTACATAGTCCTGATTATGTGGTTTTTAATGGTGTAGCTGACCAATATAAAGACCATCCTATTGAAGTGGGTACCGGCAAGAAAGTTCGGATGTATGTACTCAACGCTGGCCCTAATGAAGATAGTTCCTTTCATATTGTAGGTACGATATTTAGTCGGGTTATCAAGGAAGGTATAGAGTTAACACCTGAAAACAAAGGCCATTATGGTGCACAAGCCGTCGATTTAGCACCTGCCCAAGGGGCGATTATAGAATTTACTACGGCAGAAGATGGTCTCTATCCAATGGTTACGCATGCCTTTAATTTTGTCGGCAAGGGTGCATTAGGCTTGATTAAAGCCGGTGATGGTAATCCTAATAAATGATTGAGCAGCTATATAATAGCCTTGAAAAAATAGGTTATATTCATCCATTACATCCACCGCTGACCCATGGACCTATTGGTGCAGTCATTGTTGCTTTTTGTGTAGGTCTAGGTGTTTTGTGGTGGCCACAAAAAAGTTTTGTAAAGTCGTCTTATCATGCGGTAGTTATTGCCTTTGCCTTACTTTTTCCAACAGTGCTGGCTGGAATTATGGATTGGCAACACTATTATTCCGGAGCTTGGATATACGCTATTAAAATGAAAGTAGGGCTTGCCGTATTATTATTTCTACTCTTGTCTGCTATGTTAATAGTCGGGAAAATTCCAAATATACGGCCTTCAGTGATGAGGTTGTTGTTTGTATGCTGTCTTTTTAATGTTCTAGGTCTTGGTTATTTTGGAGGGAAATTGGTTTATGAAGGCCGAACACCCATAGCAACAGAGGATCTATTTCCTGGATGAGCTGTTTTTGAGGGACATTGTTCTGGCTGCCACTCCAACGGTGGCAATATACTTTATCCTCACCTACCACTGCGTTCAGCGCCCCAGTTAGCAAGCTTTGAAGAATTCATTGCCTTCGTAAGGAATCCAAAACTTCCTGATGGCTTAAAAGGCCCCATGCCCGTTTTTACAGAACAGGATCTTTCTGATCAGCAAGCTCATGAATTATATGAGTACGTTATTAAAGGCTTATCTGCCTCAACAAGGATTGAAAATCCTTGAGTAACATTGGTGGGGAGCAATCGCGTAAATTGACTTGATGCGGTTGCTAGCCAGCGATGATGCCAAATCATGTTGGCTAGCCAACCAAGCGAAGGTAATCCAAAGCAAGATTGTAACGATAAAGTCGCTGTAATTAAGCTTTGGACTAGTGAAGGCAATACCAATAATGCTCCCTCTTTTTTAAGATTAAAGCCTTTTGTGCAGCGATTTCCAACTGATATACCTTGTTATGAATTTGAAGAAAATAAACAAGCTAGGAAGAGTGATGATTCTTGATGAGGTCTTTTATGTGTAAAATTGATTTCACTGCTATGGTTATGTGGTTTTAGATAATTAAGTTATTAAAGTCTTTGTAAATAATGGGTTATTATTCGAAGCGATTTGATTTTAAAACTTCATTAGGTAAATCAGGAGCAAGCAATGCTATATATCGATCCAAATCAGCTAGGCAGTAAAGTCCATTTTAAAGAACGTTATGGCAATTATATTGGTGGTCATTGGCTAGCACCGGTTAAAGGCCAATACTTTGATAATTTGAGTCCTGTTAACGGTAAAGTATTTTGTAGTATTCCTAGGTCTTCGGCTGAAGATATAGAGCTCGCCTTGGATGCGGCCCATGCTGCAAAAGAGGCGTGGGGTAAAACCTCAGTTACAAACCGATCAAATCTTTTATTGAAAATAGCGGATCGTATTGAAGCTAATCTTGAAGTTCTGGCGATTGCCGAAACTTGGGATAATGGTAAGCCGATTCGTGAAACACTAGCGGCAGATATTCCCTTGGCTGCCGACCACTTTCGTTATTTCGCCGGCTGTATTCGCGCTCAAGAAGGTTCCATAGGTGAAATTGACGAGAACACCGTGGCTTATCATTTTCATGAGCCTCTAGGTGTGGTTGGTCAAATTATTCCGTGGAATTTTCCTCTATTGATGGCTTGCTGGAAATTGGCACCTGCCTTAGCGGCTGGTAACTGTGTGGTACTGAAACCTGCAGAACAAACGCCCGCTTCAATTTTAGTGATGATGGAATTAATAGGCGATCTATTGCCGGCTGGTGTTATTAATATAGTCAATGGTTATGGTGCGGAAGCGGGGCAATCTTTAGCAACCAGTACCCGGATTGCAAAAATTGCCTTTACCGGTTCAACCCCTATCGGTGAGCATATTCTAAAATGCGCGGCAGAAAACATGATTCCATCCACGGTTGAGTTGGGCGGAAAATCGCCTAATATTTTCTTTGAGGATGTTTTGGCTCAAGAAGATGCTTATGTCAGTAAATGCGTTGAAGGTGCGGTACTGGCTTTTTTTAATCAAGGTGAAGTCTGTACCTGTCCGTCACGTTTATTAGTGCAGGAATCTATCTATGATGAATTTATCGCTAAAGTGATCGCTAGATCTAAGCAGATTAAACGCGGCAATCCCCTAGATACAGAAACCATGGTGGGTGCTCAAGCTTCAAAACAACAGTTTGATAAAATTCTAGCTTATGTACAAATTGGTAAGGATGAAGGTGCTGAAGTATTAATGGGCGGGAAAGTCGCTACTTTAGGGGCTGACTATTCTGAGGGCTACTATATTGAACCGACCATTATGAAAGGTGGCAATAAAATGCGTATCTTTCAGGAAGAAATTTTTGGCCCTGTTATTTCAGTCACCACCTTTAAAGATGAGGCCGAAGCCTTGGCGATTGCCAATGATACCCAGTTTGGTTTAGGTGCGGGTCTTTGGACGCGTGATACAAATCGTGCTTATCGCATGGGACGTGGTATTCAAGCGGGTAGGGTATGGATAAACTGCTATCACCATTATCCAGCCCATGCCGCGTTTGGCGGTTATAAAAAGTCAGGTATAGGGCGTGAAAATCATAAAATGATGCTGGATCATTATCAACAAACTAAAAATATGCTGATCAGCTATGACATTAATCCATTGGGATTTTTTTAATAGTAAAGTGCTGTGATTTTAACTATAAAATCCTCACTTTTGAGTTGCAGTAAAACAATATTTAGCGAAGCTGGGACAATACGGTAGTGAAAGCCTTAATTTATCGTTCCCACGCTCTGCGTGGGAATGTCGCCGGTGACGCTCTGCGTCACGCATCGCTGGAGCGATGCAGGATGCATTCCCACGCAGAGCGTGGGAACGATATATGCGTCACTCATCGCTACTGTCCGGTCTTAAGTTGCTAGCCATCTATATCAAGTAAAAAACTTACTGACATTAATCAGCGTGTTATAGATACCCCATGACAGTGGAACAATAACGCCTATCCATGCAACTATTACAATGACGAGAGGTGTAGATTTCTCGCTGTTTTTTGTTGAGCTGATATTGGCTTTATTTGTTTTTTCATGAGCAAGGCGTTTTTCTTCTGCTAATTCAGCATCAGACATAAACCAACGATCAGCGACGGGACGAATCAGTAAATTGCACAGTAAGCCTATCATTAATAAGCCAGCTAGAATGAGCATGGTTTGGTTATACACTTGCTCGCGAGGCAAACCTAAGCCTAACTGATATTCCCGCATGTAATTAACGATGACTGGCCCTAAAATACCCGCTGTTGCCCAAGCGGTTAATAATCGGCCATGAATAGCACCGACCATTTGAGTGCCGAATAAATCGGCTAGATAAGCAGGAGCAGTAGAAAACCCGCCGCCGTACATACTTAATATAAGACAAAAAGCCCCTACAAATAACACTTTGTTGCCGGCCAGCGCACTACCTGGAACACTGATATAAAGTAATCCACCTAGCACAAAGAAAACGATGTATGTTTTCTTGCGGCCTAATAAATCTGAGAGACTCGCCCAGATAAAACGACCGCCGATATTAAATAGACTTAAAAGGGCAGTAAAACCGGCTGCGACTGCGGCAATGGCAGCAAGTTGAGGCTTATCAAGTTCAGCAAAGGTTTTGTCTAAGCCGATTAATTGTCCTCCGAACACTTCTTGCAACATGGGTGATGACATGCCGATGACGCCTATGCCAGCACTCACATTCATGCACAATACGCCCCATAATAGCCAAAATTGTTTGATTTTGAAAACCTGCTTCACATGTACATGGCGCTGGGTAATCATAGTGTTAGTTAATTGTGCAGGTGCTGGCAACCAGCCTTTAGGCATCCATTCGGTAGCGGGTATTCGATAAGTAAAAGAGCCCGCCATCATGAAGACAAAATAAATCATAGCCATGACTATAAAGGTCTGCATTACACCGACATCCGTAGCGCTGGCAAAGTGCTTCATTAAGCCGGCTGCTAAGGGCGAACCTATCATTGCACCACCGCCAAAACCCATAATTGCCATGCCTGTCGCCATGCCGCGTCGGTCTGGAAACCATTTAATCAGTGTTGATACAGGAGAGATATAACCTAGACCTAAACCAATGCCGCCAATAACTCCCGAACCTAATAATAACATCCAAAACTGATGGACATAGATACCCAAAGCAGAAAACAACATGCCTCCACACCAGCATAAGGTGCTGACTACCGCAGCCTTTCGGGGACCCACATGATCTAGCCATCCACCCCATAAAGCCGCAGAGGAGCCTAAGAAGACAAAAAACAAAGTAAACATCCAGCCTAGAGTGGAAATACTCCAATCACATTGAGTTACAAACAGCTCTTGAAAAAAACCGATCTCAGGCCCACAGGCCAGACTTTCTTTAATACCCACGGCTTTGGATAATGGCAACCAAAATACCGAAAAGCCGTAAGCCATGCCGATCGATAAATGTATGGCTAAGGCAGCGGGTGGAACTAACCACCGATTAAAGCCTGGGCCGGCAATAGTGCGCTCTTTAGCTAAAAGACTGAGGGTAGTTGTTGTTTTAGGCATAAGTTTTGCTATGGGTAAATGGTTTAAGATTCTAATATACTGGATTTGTAAGATGTTACATAATTCATCTATGCTCTCACTAACATCGTAGACAAGTTTTTTTACAATGTTCTTGAAACTCTTGTAAAATCGTCACGTCTGTGTATTTTTCAATTATATATTATGGAGTTCAACTAAAATGAAAATAAATACCGCTATTTCACGCCCGGAAGCCAGCATATTGGCTACCAACAAAGTTTTAAGAAACACTTATATGTTGTTATCAATGACTTTGATCTTCAGCGCCATAACTGCAGGTTTAGCTATGGTTATGAACTTACCGCCTTTCGGCATGATTATGACCTTCGTGGGATTTTACGGCTTATTGTTCTTAACAACTAAATATAGTAAAAGTGCTTTAGGTTTGCTTTTTGTCTTTGCCTTAACAGGTTTTATGGGCTTAACATTAGGTCCTATTTTATCAATGTATGTTAAAGCCTTTAGCAATGGTCATGAATTGATTATGATGGCTTTAGGCGGTACTGGCGTTATTTTTATGGGTTTATCTGCTTATGCCTTAACTACACGCAAAGACTTTAGTTACTTAGGTGGCTTTTTAATGGTCGGTGTGTTGGTGGCCTTTTTAGCCAGTATTGGTGCAGTTGTATTTGCTATTCCTGCACTGTCATTAGCAGTATCTGCCATGTTTATTTTACTGATGTCAGGTATGATTTTATTTCAGACCAGCCAAATAGTGAATGGCGGTGAAACTAATTATATTTTAGCGACTATCTCATTATATGTTTCTATCTATAACTTGTTTTTAAGTTTGCTACAGCTGTTAGGTATATTCAACGGTAGAGAATAAAATTATGGCGGATAACCCAAGGTTATCCGCCACTCTTCCTTTCAACTCTTAAATATCCGTTTTGCTATGAAGATATTTTTGTTAGCGTTAATGGCTATAAGTTTTCCTGTGCAAGCTGCGATTTATAAATGCACCATCAAGCCCTATAAAATTATTTATCAAGCAACTCCCTGTGTCAGTGAGATTAATGAACAGAAAATAGAGATTAAAACTCGCGATGCTGAACAAGAGGCTACAGCTGTAGAGGCTTTAAAGAAATGGGA